>CAYNSI010000105.1:0-7509 GCA_964399665.1 uncultured Enterobacterales bacterium
TGTGCTATTGCAGCTGACTTGGCTAAAGAGTATCTCAAGGAGAAGTCATGATAATAGCAGCAAACCTCTAAACACTGGGGCTTGTAGGTATCTCGGTGTGTACGAGTGGTTGCAGCCCTCGGGGCATCAGTGCGCTGGCCTTGCCCTACAGCCTCAAGATCATGCAATCACTCTGACCGAAGCTTAACTTCTTGCAAATTTTATGGGGCATCCGGGGGTGGTGGAACAAATGCGTCCTTCTTTTACCGTCAAAGAGCCATTGACAATGGTATGTACTACGGAGCTTGTAAAGCAGGTTCCCTCAAAAGGAGACCATTTGCACACTGAGGCGATGTCATCTTCGGTGACAAGATGATTTTGTGCCGGGTTCACTATGGCAAGATCTGCTTTAAAGCCTTCTGCTATCACCCCTCTGTCACTCAGGTTAAAACGAATGGCAGGATTTCTTGAGGTGGCATTTACTATTTCCTCAAGGGTAAGCTCACGTCTTTTCCACAGCTCAAGCAGAGCCAACAGGCCATATTGCACCGAAGGTAGTCCTGAGGCGGTTTTGGTGTAGGGTTCCTGTTTTGCCTCCTTTTCATGGGGGGCATGGTCGGTTCCTATAGTACTTAAAATGCCTTTTTTTACAGCCTGTATCAAAGATCTTCTGTCCATCTCAGTTTTTACGGCAGGATTACACTTTAAAAAGCCTTTGAGGTGAAAATAATCCGTTTCTGAAAAGTAAAGATGGGCAATGCAGGCTTCGGCTGAAATCTGCCGCTTTAAAAGAGTGTCAGTTGCTAAAGCTTCCAGCAAAGTTACCTCATCTTTGGTGGAAATATGCATAATGTGAAGTTTCTTTCCCGTTTCAAGGGCAAGGTTAATTGCCAGAGCTGCAGCCTTTTTACAGGCTTCACGGCCTCTTAGCATGCCGTGGAGGTAAAAGGGTACCTCATCTCCATAATAGTCGACAGCTTCTTTGATTTTTTGGTTGATGATATCGTTATCCTCACAATGGGCAGTTATGATGCAGGGGGAGGCGGCAAAGGTTTTCAAAAGCAGATCTTCTTTGTCCACCAGCAAAGATCCTGTGGTAGAACCCATGTAGACCTTAATACCTGCGATCTCGGTAATATCAGCATTTTTGATCTCATCCAAATTATCGCCTGATGCGCCCAAATAAAAAGCATAATTGACCAAAGAATCTTTGCCTGCAATGTCTTTTTTTCTTTGGACTTCTGCCATACAAGTCGTGGGGGGATTGGTATTTGGCATGTCAAAGCAGGTGGTAACACCTCCTAATACTGCAGCGCGGCTTTCAGAATAAATGGTGCCTTTTGAAGCTGTACCCGGCTGTCTGAAATGAACGTGGGCATCAATAAGCCCGGGGAACACAATAAGATCATGACAGTCAAGCTCACATGCCCCTTCTTTTTCTATGATCCCGCCAATTTTGACAATAGTATCGTTTTCTATTAAAAGATCGCCTTTTAGTATTTTCTGTGCCCCTATGATGGTGGCATCTTTGAGCAGCAAACTTCCCATAACTTACAATCCTGTCTGTAATTTAATGACAATCGTATCAAAAGCCTAAAAGCTTACCTGTTTTTTAGCTCTCAAAAACACCTCCTATCTTACCCTTAAAACTTTGGCTGCAATGTTAAGTTGCTAATCATAATCATATGAATAAGAACCGCAGCTGCTTTGCACACCATAAATTTATTGCTGCTACATAAGAGCAGCAAGGTATGGCACGGTGTCTTAGACCAATAATTTGGCCGTCTGAGACATTGATTCTACCGCCTGTAGCTTATCTTTCTTAAGATTATAAGTTGGGCACTTTTGAATCAAGGTCACTTTGTGATAAGGCCTAGCTGAAGTTGTATAATGGCCGGCAAATTGGAGATTAGTCATGGCCCTTGAAAAAACAATATTACAGCCTCCTTCCCTTACCGGCAAAGATGTCATCATTCATAGGAAAACACGCCTTTTTTCCAAGCATTTTGCTGTTGACGAGTATCTTGTTTCCTATAAGACGTTCAAGGGACCCTATACAAAAAAGCTTATAAGGGAAGTTTTTGAAAAAGATCAGAATGCCGTTGCTGTCCTGCCTTATGATCCTGTAACCGATGAAGTTGTGCTTATTGAGCAGTTCAGGCCCGGGGCACTTAAAGATCCCTTATCCCCATGGATTTTGGAGGTAACGGCAGGGATGGTCGATGATGGCGAAAGCGAGATTGACACTGCATTACGTGAACTTGAAGAAGAAACCCGACTTAAGGCCGGAATTAGGGATCTTTGCTTTATTAACAGGGTTTATTCCAGCCCTGGGGCATCTTCTGAAAAAGTTACCCTTTATTTGGCAATGGTTGATGCCTCAAACCTTGAAAGTTACGGCGGCCTTGAAAGCGAAAATGAGGATATTCGTATTTTCAAGGTTAAGGCCGCTGAGGCCTTTGATCTGGTCAAAAGCGGGCGTATTAATAATGCCATAACCCTAATCTGCCTTATGTACCTTGAAAATAATCATAAAAAATTCCTGCAAAAACCTGTTGCCGAAGAAAAGGCAGGTTAAGAACCCTGCAGAAGTGGAAAACACGCGTATCTTGCTGATCTTAAACATTCTGTATGCTTAAGTGACCTAAAAAGAGGCTATTTTCTTTGTCAATATATTTATTATCCTGATGATGGTTTTGTTATCAGGCCTAATCCTTCGTTTAAGTGAAGGTGTTTTTGCTGGATGAGCCGCAGGAGGACGAATATTGCCTCGGGGCTTGTCTTGAATTCAACATAACGGGCCGGCAAAATCATTGGCGTCGGACCTGAACGCACTCTGGGTTTTGCTTTTGTTTTGCAGCTGGTTTTTCAAGGAACTTTCCAAAAAATATCTATAAGATTTTTAGTCGTTTCGTGAGTAAGCTCTAACTTTAGAAAAATACAGATATTTTAATTACTATTTTGGGAAGAACTTAATGTCTTTTTGTGTCCATTACTCTTACAATCGTAAAGAATTTTTCTTTTAGGTTAATCAGTTTTATGAAGACTGCCGTTATCAAGCCAGGATGCAACACCAATCAGGTAAGCGTACTGCATCTTACCGATACTCATTTATTTGCAGACCAGGATGGCAGTCTTTTGGGAGTTAAGACCTCAGAAAGCTTCAAAGCAGTCCTTGAAACCATTTTAAATCAGGGGATGCCCTTTGATTTTGTGATAATGACAGGAGACATCTCGCAGGATTACAGCATCGAGTCCTATCAGCGCTTTGCCCACATGATTGCCAATTTAAAGGTGCCGGTTTTTTTTGTCCCCGGCAATCATGATGACGGGCCTTTGATGTACAAGATTTTCTCCCAATTGGGGGTTAATACTGAGAGGCATTTGATTTGCGGCAGCTGGCAGTTTGTGTTTTTAAACTCTGAAGTGTATGCAGTATCCCACGGCTGGGTAGAGCGCGAGGAGCTGGCTTTTTTAAAGGAATGCTGCAATGAGCATCCTGATCTTAATACCGCAGTATGTGTCCATCATCTTCCTGCCATGGTTAAAAGTCACTGGCTTGATACCCAGACGATGCACAATCAGGATGAATTCAATTCTTTTATCAACAGGATCCCCAATATTAAGGTGGTGTTATCAGGCCATGTTCATCAGGAATTTGATGAGTATCACGGCAGGATCCGCCTCATTGCCACCCCCTCCACCTCAATTCAGTTTGAGCCTTTGTCAAATAATTTTGCCCTTGATCTTAAAGGTCCCGGATGGCGCTATCTTACCTTTAATACCGACGGCTCAATCCAGACTGAAGTATGCCGTCTGCCGCAGGGGCGATTTATCCCGGATACGGGAGTAGACGGCTACTAATAAGGAGCTTGCATGCATTGTGTTTATCTGCATGGTTATCTTTCAAAAGGAGATAGATCTTTTAAATCATTATTATTGAAAGATTACCTTTTGGAAAATTTCCCTAAGGTCAACTTCCATGCTCCTAATTATCCTGACTGGCCCTCAAAGGCAGTAGTATCGTTGCAGGAATTTTTCCTGGCGCTAAAGGGTGAGGACACCATAGTAGTAGGAAGCTCCATGGGGGGATTTTATGCTACGCTGCTGCAGCAAAGATTCGGCTTTGATGCCATTCTGCTTAATCCCTGCGTCCATCCCCAGGATTTTTTTGCCTCACTGGTGCAAAGACCTTCTGATGAACTTAAAGTGCTCATTGACAATACCCCATTAAAAGATGATCTTATCGATACCTTAACTAATCTTGATAAAACCATCAGCCTGCGGCACGATAAGTTTATGGTTTATCTGCAGGATGGAGATGAGGTTTTGGACTATCTTAAGGCAGTAAGCTTTTATAAGGGCTGTCATATAGATATTCAAGGCGGCGGAGATCACGGTCTTAGTAACTTTGCTGCCTATCTTCCAGGGCTTTTTACCCCTTTTGCATCCAAAATGCGCTCATAAGTTTGTTCTAAGTATCAGGACTGATAATTGGTACAGGATTGAGGAGGGTTGTGCCATGCGGATTTTGCTTGTTGAGGATGACAGAATGCTGGGCGAGGCCGTAGTCGAAGGGCTTACTCGCAGCTCCCATGCCGTTGACTGGCTGCAAAACGGATCTGATGCCCGCTATGCTCCCTTTGATGTGCCCTATGACTGTATTATTTTGGATTTGGGGCTGCCGGGAATTGACGGGGTCAGTCTGCTTACTTCCTGGCGCCGGGAAAAACTTACCGTGCCCATTATCATTCTTACCGCCCGAGATGCTTTAGATGACAGGGTAAGCGGCCTTGACAAGGGGGCGGATGATTATGTGATAAAGCCTTTTGATCTTGCAGAACTTAAAGCGAGAATAAGGGCGGTCACACGACGCGGCAGCAAAGGAGGCGATGCGGCCCTGACCAACGGGCTTTTGACTTTGGATCCTGCAAGTCGTGAAGTTACCGTAAAAAAGGAGGATGGATCCTCACAGTTGGTGTCACTTACCTCAAGGGAGTTTGCCCTGCTTGAGGCTCTTTTGATGCGTCCGGGTACCGTGTTATCAAGGGAGGCATTAGAAGATCGCATCTACAGTTTTGATGATGAAATAGAAAGTAATGCTGTCGAATACATTATTCATACCTTAAGAAAGAAGATTGGGCAGGAGATGATCAAAAATGTCCGGGGGGCAGGGTGGAAGGTGCAAAAGGGAGCATAACCCGCTCCTTAAGTTTTAAACTCACCTTAATATTTTGTATTTTAGGGCTTTTAGGCGCCGTGGTAAGCAGTGTCTGGTCCTACAGAACTATGCTTTCTGAAGCTGAAGAATTTGTCGATGAGGAGCTAAGTCAGATAGCGGCCGTCGTAATCAATTACGACATGCTGATCCCAAGAAGCTGGGAGGGGCCAAGACATCTTCACGAAAGAGTTTTTGCAAGATTTCAAACTCCCTCAGGGCGCAGCATTATCATCACAAGACCAAAAGATTTCCCCTGGCGTCTTCCCGGGATGAGGCAGGATCCTCCTCCTTTGGGACCGGAGCCTAGCAGAGATGAGAAGATCCCCTCATTAGAAGATCTTACCAGTCATCAGTTTGATATTGTAATTGCCCCGCTCATAGGCAGAGCCAGAGATAATATTTATCTGCCGCCCGGCATTGAAGACGGCATTTATACCGTGTTGATATCAGACCGCAGAGTCAGGGTTTTTGTGGGTACCAAAATCGACGGACAGCGTTTTGTGATTGCAAGACCGGTAAGTGCCGCCCAGGCACTGTCATCCCGTGCCTTTACCACTTCCATGACCCAATTTTTAGTGTTGATGGCAGTATATCTGCCCCTGGTGATTCTTTTGGTGCACTTGATGTTCAGGCCCTTAAGAAAAAGTGCCGCAAGACTTGATGAAAGAAGCTTGGATGATCTTGGTGCAGTGGAAATTGATAAAGCTGTGCCATCTGAGGTTGATGTCTTTATTCAGGCTATCAACCGCCTGTTGGATCGCATCAAGGAAAACATTGCCCTAAAGCGGCGTTTCATAGCAGATGCGGCACATGAAATGCGCACTCCGCTTGCTGCTTTGTCCTTGCAGGCTGAAAATCTTCTTGAAGAGGACTTAAGTCCTGAAGCTTCTTTAAAACTTAGTAAATTAAAGCAGGGCATTAACCGTGAAAAGGAACTTATGACAGGTCTTTTGGATCTTGCAAGAGCCCAGGATGAAAACCTTCATACCGTCAAGGCTAATGTAAAGGTCAGGGAGCTTTTTATGTCCATCATCGATGAGCTTGGCAGCATAGCAGATGACAAAGATCTTGATTTTGGCATTGAAGGAGAATGCCAAGAAGAGCTTATTTGTGCCGGGCCTCTTTTGAAGGCAGTTTTAGTAAATTTAGCCTCCAATGCCCTAAAATACACCCCAAAAGGCGGCAGGGTAGATCTTAGAGCTATTGAAGATGATGACAGCATAAGTTTTATGGTGGAAGACACTGGCCCTGGGATCCCCGAGGAGAATTTACCCCATGTCTTTGAGCCTTTTTACAGGGTAAAGGGGGATGCGGCACAAGAGGAGGGCAGCGGTCTTGGGCTTTCCATTGCCAAAGCCCAGGCACAAAAGCTCAATGCCACATTAACCCTTGAAAACAAAAGAACCGTTGAGGGGGACATTGCAGGGCTTAAGGCTGTTGTCACCCTGACAAAAAATCAAGTTACCAATCCTGTTACAAAGCAGGACTTAGGATAAGTTATCTCATCATTTCATTGCCCAAAATCGCATTGTGCATGATGATAACAGCGCTTTTTAAGTCACTGCCGTTTTAGCAATCCTATTTTAACAACACTGTGGAAAGATTCTGTCTTAAATTTTCAGTCACAGTATTTTGTGTGACAGTCTCAGAGAACAAGGATGGGATTTAGGGGAGGGCGGACACCTTGGGAGGGACAATTTCAGACAGCAGATTTTTGGGTTAGCAGGGGAAAGTGTGACAAACTCTGGGGACAAGAATATGACACTCCTTCTGAGCACTAACATCTTTTTGCCAAAATATAGGAGTCACCCGTTTTCCGTAGATAGCAAAAGGCTAAAAACAGGACAGGATGAGCGCGTTAACTTATTGTTAAGAAGAAGATTTATAACTGCACTTAAGAGGATGACGGAACAGGGGGTATGCTGTAAGATATAGAGTTCATAAGGACAAAGCGCTGAATGTTGGTGATAAGGCGGGCCTGTAGTTCGAAAGATAGGAATTTTTTTGACACATCAGTGAATAAAATGTGTTCTCTTATCTAAACTGCCGCAGGAGAATGTGGTCATGGCATTAATAGACAATCTGCCCGTATCAACAAAGGATTTTTCCCTTCTGATTGATAGAAAGCTGTTGTATGTTGACAAAACCGATTTAGCAGCAAGTTTGGCAAGGCGGCTTGGCTTTTTCTTTCTTTCAAGACCCCGCCGCTTTGGCAAATCCATGCTGCTGTCCACCTTCAAAGAACTCTTTTTAAACGGCAAAGGCAGATTTGCAGGACTCAAACTTGAAAAAGATGAGCCCTGGACTGA
>CAYNSI010000106.1:0-7470 GCA_964399665.1 uncultured Enterobacterales bacterium
AAAAAAAAGCGCTAATTTTTATTCGTATGTTCTATATATTATCGTCTGCTTTTTAGAGGGATCTTTTTGACGCGCCCCTATGTGGATCTTATTCACACCATTCTGACAGGATGTGGAAATTTTTCTGGCATTAAGGTTTTCGCAACTGTATGATTAGTTGCGTTGAATCATTTAAGTTTTCCTCTAAACGGCAGAATAGGCTGCATGATCCTTTCAATGCTTAATGCTGCAGTTTAGATTTCGATCCAGGCAGGATCGTTTAAGTTTTGGAGTTTGCCATGCCAAAATTACTTATAGCCTCCCTTACCGCCTCAAGCTGCCTGTTCTCCGCCGCAGCGGCAGCTGATGATATCAACATTTGGAATTGGAGTGACTACATTGCTGAGACTACAGTGGCTGATTTTGAGAAGGCCACTTCACTTAAGGCTAACTACACCCTCTTTGATTCCAACGAAATGGTTGAGGCAAGACTGCTCTCAGGACACAGCGGCTTTGATGCCGTTATGATGACTTCATACTATGTGCCGCGTCTGGCCCAGGCAGGGGCAATTGAAAAAATTGATAAGAGCAAAATACCCAATTGGAGCAACCTTGATGAAAACAGGCTGAAACTTTTAGAGGCCATCGATCCTGATAATGCCTATGCCTACCCCTATGCGGAGATAACCATTGGTATAGGCTACAACAAAGAAAAAATAGCCGAAATTTTCGGACCTGACTTTAAAGTGGACTCCTGGGATGTTCTGTTTAAAAAGGAAAACTCCGACAAGTTAAAAGAATGCGGTATTGCAGTATTGGATTCCCCCATAGAGATCATCTCAGCAGCCATGCATTATCTTGGCAAAGATCCTGCGTCCGAGAATAAGGATGACTACGCCCAGGCACAGACTTTGTTAACCGCCCTGGCTCAAAACGTCGCCTATTATCACTCCTCCCGCTATATCAATGATCTCGCTTCAGGGGAAATATGCGCAGCCATAGGCTATTCAGGAGACATCCTTCAGGCAGGGGACAGAGCCCAACAAGCCAAACAGCCTTTTACCATAGAGTATGTCTTCCCCAAGGAAGGATCCCTGCTTTGGTTTGACTGCTGGGTAGTGCCCCGGAATGCCGCAAACTATGATAATGCCATGACCTGGTTCAACTTCCTGATGCAAAAAGATACGGCAGCCCAAATCTCAAAGGAAACCAAATACATTATTCCCGTAAAACCTGCCCTTGAGATCCTTGGCGAAGATCTTAAGGATAATCCATCCGTTAACCTGCCTCCTGAACTTATAGAGAAGGCCTACTTTGTAAAACCGACTACTTCAAGGGTATCTCGCATCACCAATCAGGTGTGGAACTCTATGAAGCTTAATTCAGACCAGGAAGAGGAAGGATCAGGCTGGGAATAAGCCGTTGATACTGAAAGGAGCCTGCCGTAAGATCCCGGCAGGTTTTGTCACCTTGATGCCTTCACCTGCTTATGCATCAGAGCACCAAGATCTGTATCACTTTAAGGCCCTTTGTTATATGAGCCTGTTTTCTTCCAGGTAGGCCTTGATTCCGGCCATAGTTTCATCAGAAATAACATGCTCTATGCGGCAGGCATCGTGCTCGGCAATGTTGGACGGAACTCCTGCTACGGTTTTTAAAAACACTGTCAAAAGCTGGTGACGCTCAAAGATATGCTCAGCAAGCTCCTGTCCTTCGGGGGTAAAAACAATGGCACCAGAATTTAGGATCTTAATAAGTTTTTTGTCCTTAAGCTGCCCCAAAGCCCGGCTTACCGAGGGTTTTGAAAAGCCAAGCTCATTGGCGATATCCACTGCACGCACTATTCCCGCTTCATTGCGTTCTTTGATGACCAAAATGGTCTCAAGGTAATTCTCGCCGGATTCTGCCACCATTCCGGAGCGCAAAGGTACAGGCTCCGGTACCGCATTAAGCGCCGTGGGGATCCCGACTTTATTTATCTTATCCATTGCCGTGCCTTTGCCAAACTTATGCCTGTTATCTTACAACCGTAACATTTACTTTGTTTCCCACCAGGGAAAGTTGTATGACGTTATTGGGCCCTATTATGCCCCGGGAGATCAATCCCAAACGTATCAGTTCAGTAAGGTCTGTCTCCTGGCTTTTGATGATGCGCTGCCCCCTGCCGCTGTGAATAGTACCAAGCTCGGGCACCTCAGGACGCATGCCCAGACTGCGCTGTTTTTGCAGCAGCCCTATCTGCTCTAAACGATTGATAAGTCTATATACCGTAGCTATACCAAGATCAGGGACAAGCTCCTTGGCTTCGTACCAAAGCTCTTTGGGAGAAGTGCATTCTGAGTTGGTCAGAATATCAATTATACGGCGGCGCTGTACAGTCATCCTAAGGCCGCTTTCTTCGAGCTTGCGCAGGGTTTCTTCGGTTAAGGAGCCTACGCTGTAGATGTCATCATCCTTGTTCTGCAAGGGAGTAACCTCATATTTTTCCGGTAAACTGCCGCGTACTTTAAAGTACAGGATTAGGCAGTACGATTATTTACACTCACAGCCACTTTAATAAGGAGGGCATATCCACAATGCCGCCGTCAGACCGGGAAATGAAGCTTAAATCTCGAGTCCACGCAGGGATTTTAGCAGATCAACCTGTCCGGGGCCACCTGGCATTAATACTAAGCTTAAACCGATATTATCCCCAATAAAAGTAAAAAGTTACAGTTAAATCAACAAGACCATGCTAACAAATCGCGGTGCCTTTTAATGTGCTTTAGGGCAAATTCTGACATTAAATATCCTTCCTGCACCCTTGACATGAGGTTTTAGGATTGATGCCGTAATTTACTCCCCCTGCCTTGTCATTTCTGTTACTGCAGCCTGCACATTGGTTTTTTGCTGGCAGTACCGTTACCAAACGCCGCAGTACTGCGAAAAACACTCTGCAATTGCAGCAATTACCGCGCATGTAACATAATCTATCACCAAAACCTGTTTAACCCAAGAACTGCAAGATAGCACAAAAAAACGTGAGCCAATGCTATGAAAAAATGGCTCTTGCAACAAATATTGTAGAATGCCGTGAAAAAGATCCGCTGTAACTTATAGCAGCACAGATCCCAAAGTACACCGCTAATGATCTGCCCCTGCCTAAAGGGGTGGATCTGCTAACGTCTATATCGACCTGTTACGCCGACTATAACATACAGCGCCTATTCACTACTTTTAAAAATCAAAAACCCCCGAAAAATCGCATAGGGATGAGATTTTTTAAAACTTAAAGTACTAAACTTAAGAGGATAAGCGACCATCTTTTAGAACATGGCATCCGCACTTTAACTGCCCTTAGGATTTCGTGTCCTAAAAAACCGGCATGCCGCTTTCATCTATTTGCAGCTGCCCGGGAGCTTCGATTTCATCGGGAAGAGTTTCCACAACTTCATCAGTATCGTCATTGTCCAGTTCCATAATGACATTCCCTTGGGCATCAATACTTGCTCTGCTTCCTGAACCTGAAAAAGGAATGGGATTTGACGCTGTAGCTTCCATGATCTCAGTGGTATCAAAAGTTGGAACCACGGGCGCAAGACCGTCATCTTTGGGCACCAGAGAAAAACCTGCAGGTGCATAATCAAGCCCCTCAAGGGTCAAATAGTCGGGAAGATACGTTGTAGTACGATTTCCCGCAGCTGCGGCAAGACGGCTGCAGTCTGATGCCACCTCATCCCAATGCTCACTTAAACCCGTAAGCGGGATCTGATATATCCTCGGATTGGCACTTCTTCCCTGCAAAAGGGCAATGACCAGCATCTGTCCTTTACTGACTGCTTCTTTAAGTTCGGTTAAGTTATCGCTCTGCTGCTTTGTTATGGGGGCAAATACAATCCTGCCCGGAGGATAAACCTCACCTCTTAGGGAATACTCAAGACCTTCATCTACCCTGAATCTTGCAAAGACATAGCCGTTAAACCCATCAAGGATCCTGATATCAAGAGCCGGTACTTCAAGCTCAAAAACAGGATCCGGGCTTTGCATCACACAGGCTGCCGAAAAGGTAAATCGTCTGGTTATGGTTGGACGCAGCACCAGTGATGCCTTG
Organism: uncultured Enterobacterales bacterium; assembly: GCA_964399665.1. Classification (GTDB taxonomy): domain Bacteria; phylum Pseudomonadota; class Gammaproteobacteria; order Enterobacterales; family Succinivibrionaceae; genus Avisuccinivibrio_A. Next base: position 4,070 of record CAYNSI010000106.1, read on the forward strand.
TGATGGGAGACCGCTTCTTCAACTGCCAGCAGCTTTGAGGAACTGCCGGCTCCCTGGGAGGCACTGCCGTGGGGCAGAAAGGTCCAGGTACCGGTCAGGCTGATTTGCCACCCAGACGTCTCATAGGCTGGTGCGCTTGCAGCTACAATACAAAAAAATGGAACAAGAAAAGTTTTTAACTGCATAGGCCCTTTCTAATACAGGATCCGGCATTTTAAGGTACCCTTGATTTCTTTTAGAAGGGGAACCAGAAGTTCCGGAGTATCAGAATGCACGTCCATTACCACATAGCCTACCTCAAGAGTAGTCTGCAGATACTGGGCTGCTACATTGATATTCTTTTTGGCAAAAATCTCATTGACCTGCTGCATGATGCCGGGAACATTTTCATGCACATGCAAAAGTCTTGATACTCCGGCACGTTTTTCAGGAAGAGAGACTTCAGGAAAGTTTACTGCAGTAATAGTTGAACCGTTGTCAGAGTACAAGGCCAGCTTTTGGGCAACCTCGATCCCGATATTGCACTGAGCCTCCTCAGTGGAAGCTCCTATGTGAGGAGTTAGAATGACATTGTCAAACTCTCTTAGGGGAGATACAAATTCCTCACCATTGGCAACTGGCTCCACAGGAAATACATCAACGGCAGCACCTTTTACCCTGCCGGAGCGCAGCGCATCTGCAAGATCATCAATTTTAACCACACTGCCGCGGGAAGCATTGAGGAATACGACCCCGTCCTTCATCAGATCAAACTGGCTCTTGCCTATCATATCTCTGGTAAGCTCAGTTTCGGGCACGTGGAGGGTAATAATGTCAGATAAGGCAAACAACTCCTCAATTGAAGGAACCTGACGGGCATTTCCCAATGACAGCTTATGCTCTATGTCATAGTAAATAACTTTCAAACCCAGGCTTTCTGCAATAATGCCGACCTGAGTTCCAATGTGACCATAGCCTATGATACCTATGGTCTTGCCTCTGGCCTCAACGCAGCCTGAAGCAGATTTTTTCCAGCCGCCTTTGTGCAGCAGCGCATTTCTTGCAGGAATATCACGAAGAAGCTGAAGATACTCACCTGTTACCAGTTCTGCAACAGAACGGGTATTAGAAAAGGGAGCATTGAAAACGGGGATCCCCAAAGTGGCGGCAGCCTTGAGATCTACCTGGTTGGTGCCTATGCAAAAACATCCTATGGCACATAATTTTTTGGCATGTACTAAAACTTCCCTGGTTAACATGGTGCGGGATCTGATGCCGATAAAGTGGACATTTTCAATTTGATCCAAAAGCTCATCCCCGTCCAGGGCTTTTTTACAATATTCAATATTGTTATAGCCTGCAAGATTAAGAGTGTCCACGGCACTTGTATGGACTCCCTCAAGGAGCAGGATCTTTATCTTATCCTTACAAAGGGATAGCTGCTGCATACTAAATCCTCAACACATAACACCGCTTGGCACCAAAGGTGCCTTAAGATGAAAATGCAGTTATTTTTTTATCATGCGTCTTTTTTGCACTGCCTGTGCCAATTTCTTTATGACCATGGTTGTATCATCAAAACTGATACAGGCATCGGTAATGCTTTGACCATAGACAAGATCATCAAGATTTTCGCCAAGATCCTGCCTGCCTTCAACCAGGTTTGACTCAATCATCACCCCAAAGATGCGATCATCCCCATCCCCTATCCTTAAGGCAATATCCTCTGCAACATCAAGCTGCTTTTTATACTGCTTTAAGCTGTTGGCGTGTGAAAAATCAATCATTACCTTAGGCTCTTGATCTGCATTGATAAGCTCTGCACATGCCGCATCGACATCAGCTTTGCTGTAATTGGGTCTGGAGCCGCCCCTTAAGATAATATGGGTATCATTATTGCCGCGGGTATGGCAGATGGCAACATGGCCCATCTTGGTTACTGACAAAAAGGTGTGCTCATGCCTTGCAGCCACCATGGCATCCACTGCTATCTTGACTGAACCGTCAGTGGCATTTTTAAAGCCAATAGGACACGACATCCCCGAAGCCAGCTGCCTGTGCACCTGGGACTCTGTTGTGCGAGCTCCTATGGCTCCCCAGGAGATAAATTCATCAATATACTGGGGAGTAATGGGATCTAAAAATTCCGTTGCAACGGGCATTCCCATGGCATTGACCTTTAAAAGCAGCTCTCTTGCGATGCGCATCCCGTTGTTGATATCAAAGGAGTTGTCAAGGTCAGGATCATTTATAAGCCCCTTCCATCCTACAGTAGTGCGCGGCTTTTCAAAATATACGCGCATAATGATCAAAAGTTCATTCTTATACTGCTCCTTTAAATCCATTAGCCTGTGGCAGTAATCTAAGGCAGCCTTGGGATCATGAATGGAACAGGGACCGCTGATGACTATCAAACGATCATCACGGCCGTGCATAATGTTTGAGACATCCTTGCGTGTCTCTACTACCAGTTTATCCGTAGACTCTGTCGTCGGAAATTTTTCAATAAGAGCGACAGGTGGAAGCATTTGAAATACACCGTACATATTAGTATCCACAATTCCCTGTCGCGAACTAGGCGGCATGGGGATCATCCTGTTGTTATAATGGTTCATAAAAACCGCCTTAAAATTAATAAACAAAAAATCGCCAATAGTAATAATAGCCGCTTACAGAAGCCCTAAAGTTAAGAGGAAACTTAAAACTTGCAAGATCCTTGATGCTTTTTAATTGAGCTGTAAGCTTGCTGATATTCATAAACATCACCTATTATTACTTCATCGTACAGGGGGCTTACGCAGCCCCTTCCCAACCACCCACCGTGCAAATCTTAAGTGAGCGATTATCAATAACCTTTGACTCGGTAATTATATACCTCATCCAAACACGTCCATCCCCTGTCATAGAGAAGTTTATTAATCAGCGCAGCAGACATTATCCAACCGCCTGCTGTGTGATAGCAGGATTTCCCGTGCCTTTACATATCCACGCCTTTTTGTCCTTGACTTAAAGACTTTTTAATTCCGCGGACTTTGCCCTTGACGACAAGGCTCGCTCCCATGCCCAAGATCATTGTCCGTAAGACCTCACTGGGTAAAAGCACAATCTTTCCTTTCATCTAATGATATCAGCTGCACCTTAAGATCCTGGGAGTTTGAGAATTGGCAGTCTACTGCCAATGATTCGGCAGCTTTTACCCCCTTTAAATCGTTGCTTTGTACATCCAAAAACTACCTGCCCCATCGCAGAATGCTGAGTATTATATGACACAATGCAGACCAAAGAAAAAGCAACTACATCTTGTGATTCTAACAATGATCCCGTTCACACCGCTAATTTGCCTGAAATTGTGTCAGGAGATCTTTTACAAACGCGGGGCTCTTATCTTTGGGCTCATCGGTCTTTAAGCTTGTTAAGCTGCT
>CAYNSI010000107.1:0-7466 GCA_964399665.1 uncultured Enterobacterales bacterium
ACAAGTTATCGCGCTCAAGCTTAAGGCCTTTAAATCTTTCTGTGCCGCGGGCAAAAAGCTCATAGAATGTGGAAACAAGAAGTGTTTTACCAAAGCGGCGGGGGCGGGATAAAAAGAAAAACCCCCTCTTTCCCGCAATTCGTGCTACTAAATCAGTCTTATCAACATACAGCAGCTTGTCATCAATTATATCGTCAAAGTCCACAAGGCCTACCGGCAGGGCATTTTCTAATGAGCTTTGATTGAGCAGCGCCATAATAATCACCCCTTGATATTAGGTTTTATCACAAACTTAGGCTCTTACGCCCCATCATCCTGGTTTAGAGTCTTCAGACTTCCAGAACAGCTGTCGCAGGTTCCATTATGCCTTGCGGCCGAATAACTGTAGGATAACACCTCTTTTACCTGTCTTTAAATACTAAAAAAGTGCAAATGTTAGATGGAGCTTATGTATGTTGAATTCCACCCGCCTCAAAATCAAAAATCAATTGATTTATTGCAAGAGCCCAAAAAGCAGCTGACGACCTTCTGCGCATAACAAAGAGTCTTGCCAAAAGAATGTCCTTGGGAAATTTGCCATGTGGAGATCTTTTTCCTTGTCATCTGACATACACGCCGCCGCAACAGCCTGCTGCTGCCAATCTTTTGGTCTTCTAAAAGATCCCTTCACATTGGGTACCGATAAGAGAGCAGGTGCTCTCCATGATAGTATTTAATAACACAATAAAATTTCCCATGAAAGCATTGAGGGAATACCACAGCACGAAAAGACCTGTTGTCATGGAAAAGGCAAACCCCATGGAAAAAACATTAAGCTGGGGGGCCGCTCTTGTCATCACCCCGAAGGTAAAATTAACCACCAGCATAGTACATATGGCGCTCATTGCCATGGTAAGTGCAGTTGCAAACATGATAAGCCCGAAAGAATAGATCTGAGTAAGACCTGCAGGGGTTAAAAAATTAGGTCCTATGGGCAGGGTGGCAAATGACAGCAGCAAAAGCTGAAAAAATACCAGGTGACCGTCCAGGGCTAAAAATACCAGGGTACAAAGTACCGAGAAAAACTGACCTACCACGGGGGAATTGGTACCTGATACCGGATCTACCAGTGAGGCATATCCTAAACCTGTCTGCATGGCAACAGCCTGCCCTGCCAGGATAAATGACTGGGTTATAAATAAAGTCATATACCCCATTGCTGCCCCTATTAGGACCTGGCAGATAGTGGTTATGACGCCAAGCCCTGAAAAAAGCTCGGGATTTTGCGGCAGCCCCGGGATAGAAGGCAGAATGCATACTGTAATGGTAAGACAGGCCAGAGCCCGTACCATAACAGGTACCGTTGAGCTTGAATAAAGAAAAAACACCATCAAAAAGCCGCTTACCCGGCACAAGGGCCAGACAAGGGATGCTATGCCTCCTAAAGTGATGGGTTCCAAAAAATTCATCTTTAAGCTCTTTAGTGCATCAAACCTTAAAAAGCCTCCCAGATCTTTAACTGATAACCTCTGGGATCATGGTTACCTGAAGCATGAAAAAGGACATTAATTTTTCAAGGCCCCAATGAGCTCCCACCATAAGGGCAATAACCGTTACCAGAAGTCTTGGCAGGAATGACAGGGTCTGCTCATTAATGGAAGTTGCCGCCTGGAAAATAGAAACGCAAAGCCCCACCACCAGGGACGGCAGGATGGTCGCCGCCACCAAGGTTGCAACCAATCCCAAAGCAGAGCGTAATACATCGACAAATACTTCAGGTTCCACTTTCTACCTCACTTAAGGCACCCCTATACCATAGCTTGAGATAAGCGTTCCCATTATCAGGGTCCATCCGTCAACCAAAACAAAGAGCATAAGTTTAAAAGGCAGGGACACTATCATGGGCGAGAGCATCATCATACCCATGGACATGAGAATTGAGGCTACTACAAGATCGATAATCAAAAAGGGCAGAAAAAGCATAAAGCCTATTTGAAAGGCCGTTTTCAGCTCAGAAACCATGAAGGCCGGAATCAAAACCCTCATGGGAACGTCTTCAGGATTTTCCACACTTACTGCAGCAAAATCCATAAAGGCATTTAAATCAGTAACCCTGGTCTGTGCCAGCATGAATTTATGCAAAGGTCTCTGCCCTACTACCAAAGCCTCTCTTGCCTGAATTTGATCATTTACATAAGGCTCTATTGCCTCATTGTAAATATCATCAAACACGGGGGTCATAATAAATAAGGTCATAAAAAGGGCTATGCCTATTAGAATTTGATTTGAAGGGCTGGTTTGCAATCCCATAGCCTGGCGCAAAATAGCAAGGACAATGACAATTCTGGTAAAGGAAGTCATCATGATTACTATTGACGGGAGCAGTGACAAAATGGTCATCAGGATGACCACCTGCAGTGATAAGGAATAATCCGTGGTACCATCCTCATTGGTTCGCACGGTAAATGCGGTCATATCAAGGTCCGCAGCCAGGGCAGTTGAGGTTAGCAGATAAAGCAGCAGCGCACCTGCTGCAAAAACTGCACTACTTTTTATGAGCAAGAGGATATTGTGCCTTAACACCCTATCAGAGGATTTCATCCTATAAATCCCCTGCCCAAAAAGCTGCTGCCTATGATATGGCGCTTAAATCTTACCTGGTCATAGTGACGGCATGAAACGGGCCTGCCCTGGTCATCGGCAGCATCCTCAGGTTTTGGCATGGTTTCTTTTTCAAGCCTTTGCATCAATTCCTTATCTACCGGACGAAAATCCAAAGAAGGCGGCAAATCTTCGTAGGGGGGGAGCTTTTCCTTCAAAAGTTCTGATGCAGAAGGCAGGGGTACAAATTCATAGGGCTTTACAGATCTTGCAGCTTTAGAATGGGGATTTACTACGGTGTAATCCTTAATCCCGGGAATGGGTTTTAGATCATTAAAGGACTGAAATTCATCATCTGCAGTCTTAGAAGAGGAAGAAGCAGCTTGTGACTTTTGGGACGGTCTTCCCTTCAAAGCCTCAGCAAAGGTTATCTCATCCTTTGACATCCCTTTATCATAAGGTGTCGGTGTCCTAAAGCCTGCAGCATCCTGTTCATTAGGCACTTTAAAAGCTTTTTTAGGGGCTAAAGCCGTATTTGACCCTAAATTTTCCTGTGATCCTGCCTTGGCAAAAGCTGCCTCCAAGACTTCTTTTGATATCCTGGCAAGATTGGCATTAACAGCCTTGTCAACGGCCTTGGCTACCTTGTCATCAAGTCTTTCTAAAATCTCGGCCTTTAAGGATGCCTGTTCCAAACTTCCCTGAAATTCTCCTTTGAGATCACAAAGATAAGTAACTGCTCCCTGGCCTACCCCTACCAGAATGGTGCGATCTTCAATGGCTACTTCAACTATGCGCTCTTTGGTGCCCAAAGAAAGCTGGCTTATGATATTCATCCTGCCGGACTTGTTTTTTACAAAGCGGCTTTTTTTCATGAAATAGGCAAGGGCAAATATCAGGGCCAACACCCCGATCATGGAAAAAAACCACTGCCCTATACCGCTTACAGAAAGCGGCCCTGTTGATACCAGTTCAGTATCTTCGGCCCTTACCTTAATACACCAAAAAATACTTATAAAGATTAAAACCCATCTTAGAGGGAACAGTAATCTTAAGCTGCTGCGGTACATTTATACTCCTAACGAAGCTTCTTGATTCTTTCTACCTGACTGATAACGTCCGTTAGGCGGATGCCGAACTTGTCATTTACCACCACTACCTCGCCGTGTGCTATCAAGGTGCCGTTAACAAGCACATCAAGAGGCTCACCTGCAAGACGCTCCAATTCAATAACAGATCCCTGATTCAGCTGCAGAAGATTTCTAATGGAAATCTTGGCATGACCTACTTCCATGGTGATGGTAACAGGAATATCCAAAATGGCATCAAGCTTTTTTCTTTCCTCCCTGGACAGGGGGGCATGGGCGCTGTCAGGACCCTGATTCAGCTCTTCTAAGGTTGCAGCCGCAGCATTGGCCAGATCCTCACTATTAATGCTAGGGTTGTTATCATCGCTCATAGTTATGCTCCTTGTGAAGCCGGCAGTCCCTGTTGCAGGCTCAATAACCTTTTAATCGTCATCAAAATCCTCAAGGTCGTCATCATCATCAAATTGATGCCCCGTGCCCTTGATCAGAGAAAGTTCATTCTTAATGGATGGCGGACGCTTGAGAATATCTGAAATACATATTGCAAGCTTATCCTTAGTGCGTCCAAGCTTGGCCCTGTAGCTTGGCAGATCCTCGATAAATACCAGAAGATCATCTGGCATATCAATACGCAGGACATCACCGGCCTTCAAATTCATGATCTGTCCTAAAGAAAGCTCAGTCTCCAAAAGATTTACTTTCATATCAACAAGAACATCCAGGACTTCTTCACGCAGGGCCTTGTTCCATCTGACGTCAGTGTCCCCCTTATCAGACTGTACCCCAGCATCCAAAAGCTCGCGGATAGGCTCAATCATTGAATAGGGGAAGGCTATGTGCATGTCTCCGCCGCCGCCGTCTAAGTCTATGTGAAATTGATTGACTACCAAAACTTCTGAAGGGCTTACAATATTTGCCATGGCAGGATTGACTTCAGAGTCCAGATACTCAAATTCAACGTCCATAACAGGAGCCCAGGCTTCCTTATAGTCCTCAAATACCATGCGCAACAGCTTTTGAATAATACGCCTTTCCGTGGGGGTAAATTCACGGCCTTCAATCTTGGCTCTGAAGCGCCCCTCACCGCCGAAGAAATTTTCCACCAGGATAAATACCAGACGGGCTTCTAAGGTGATAAGTGCCGTACCCTTTAGGGGCCTAAAGCGCACCATATTAAGGGAAGTGGGCACATAAAGGGTCTGGACATACTCGCCGAACTTCATCATCTTAACGCCAATCCAGGTGACCTCAGCGCTGTGCCTCATCATGTTAAAAAGGCTGATACGCATATGCCTTGCAAAGCGCTCATCGACAAGTTCCAAAGTCGGCATGCGGCCGCGGACGATGCGCTCCTGAGCTCCAAAGTCGAAGGACTTGATACCGCCTTCATTTTTGGGCTGCTCAGGCTCCACCTCATCTGCCCCGTGCAGAAGGGCGTCTATTTCATCCTGGGTTAAAAATTCAGTCACAGAGCACCTTCTACTGGATCATAAAATTGGTAAATAAGACCTGCTCAACCACGGGGTTATGGATAAGACCCGACAGGCGGGCACGTATGGCCTCAAGAAGGATCCGCTTTAATCTCTGCCTGCCGGTTTGGGCCACCATGGCGTCAAACTGCTGCATGGCTGCAACCTCTGAAATCACGGCTCCTATCAAAGGAAGATGCTCGTTTGCAAGTCTTTCATTTTCAGGCCCTATGACCAGGAGAACAACCTCAAACTGCATCATGTGCGGTCTTCCGCCTGAGGGAATATTAAAGGTAAAAGGCTGTGCAAAAGAGACAAAACGCTCGGTGACCTCCGCTGCCATCATGGCTTCTTGTTCTGCTCTTATGGCAGCAATTTCTTCAGGTGAAGGCCCCTGTGGTGCAAATGGAGGGTACTCATTAAACCAGGCAAATCCCAGGTAACCGCCACCGCCTAAGACAGCAGCAATCACTATAATGAGAATAATCTTCAAAAGGCCCTTTTTACGCGACGGTTTATGGTCTGCATCATCTACAATTTCTTCTGCCATGGTTCAGCCCTTACTAGTTTCTCCCCTTATTATCGCACAGCATTCTTTTATGGGTAGTTAAGAATGCCTGTTAAAGCAGTCTTAGTGTCAAAAAAAAGACACATCTTCAATTAATTTGCTGTTTTTATTGTAATTTAAGACTTCAAAATTGGGAAAAGCAAGATAAGTGCCAATTACAGCCTGACTGTAAGGTCGGGCTTTAGCGTGCAGGAGTTACCTAAAGCCCGTATTGGTTGAAAAAATCTTAGATTAAGCTGTCAGCGGCTCTTCAAGCTCGGCTGCAGCATCAAACCCAAAACTTTGCAGCCTCTGATTAAGGCTTGGCAGCATTTTGGCAATAATGCCGCGGGTTTGCGCATTTTCAGCCTTAACACTTACTTTAGAAAGCGTATTGTTTTTACCAAGAGATAAATTTATGGTCATCTGCCCTAAAGATGACGGATTAAGATCCACTATCATCTGCCTGATATTGCGTGAGGCCATACTCATCACCATCTCATGGACAGCGTTTACATTATCTTCCATTGAGCCTTGTAAATTTAAAGATCCGCCTTCTGTAAATGAGCTTTGCGTACTGGAAGAGGACATGTTCTGCTGTCCGCTGAAAGAGCCTGCAAATCCCCCGGTGCCACCGCCTCCTGGTCCCGATCCTGCAAGAGATCCTATGGCACTTAAAGCAGGATTTAAAAGATTCAGAGCTGAAGTTAAGCTGCCGCCTTCATTACCGGCACTCAAAAAGTTCTGTACCACTCCATAATTGACAGTGCCTGCCCCCTTAGCCCCGGATAAAGCTGCAATAAGCTCCTCCTTAGCGGAAGCATTCTTTGCCGCGGTCTCTAGCAAGTTGTTATTTAAAGAAAAGTTTTTATAAGGTGAGCTTTGCTGTGCTTTAATAGCAGCCTCTACCGTAACCTGACGACCATCTGACCTGCCCCCTGCATTTGAGACACCATCAAGCCTTCCTAAGGTTTGACGGGTATGCTGAGAGTTTGCAGTCCCAAAGTTTCTAAATGCCATGCTTCCTGGCTGAACTACTGTAGTTTCCTTCAGTGATGCTGCAGAATCCTCGGACTTTGACTGCGTATTGTACATAGAGGTTGCCGAAAAACTTTTTTGATCCTCAATTTGCTGCTGCCTGTCAAAAGACTTGAGGCTTAAGTCCACAAGCTCCTTGTTTAAAGTCTTTGCATCATTGACAGCTTCAGTGGCATTGAAAACTTTAAGATCGTAAGCCTTAATTTTTGATGCGGACGTGTTGGTATCGACAATGCTGACCTTCTGAACGTTCACCTCCTCTGCCAGAGCATTTAAAAGATCGCTGTCTGAAACAGTGACCGCACTGTCAGCATCTTCAGTATCCATAAAGGAAAAGTCACTGTCATTGCCCGACATGAGACTGTCATCAAAAAGATCTGATAAACTCTCCCCGTCCCCAAAAGAGTCACTCACGGACACACTGGTGCTGCTCTTGTTAAAAGAGCTGTCAACTATGCCCTTATCAATAACCCTGTTCGATCCCCAAGCTTTGTCCCCCAGGCTGTCTGCAGTATTATTATTAACATTTAAGGAACCCAAGCTTTTGTTATCAAGGGTTTTATCGATTTGATGACCTAAAGCAGGATCCGCAGTATTTGCTAATCCCTCCTCAATCCTAAAAGATCCTTTGGGGTCAAATCCCCCAAAATCCTTGGGAGCTTCAATCTCTTCTGTTATCCTGATATCTATATCTTTAAAATCTTCTAAAAAATCACTTCCGCCCTCTACGCTTTCTTTTTTAGC
>CAYNSI010000108.1:0-7455 GCA_964399665.1 uncultured Enterobacterales bacterium
CTTGTGGGGGTGCTTGTGGGGGTGCTTGTGGGGGTGAAATTATTCGTTTCCGGTTCTTGCCATTCTTTAAGAGTATTAATCAACATATACCGGTTTTTCAATTCATGGTTTTCTCCCAAAAGCAGGTTACGAAAGAAACGGACAATATACTTCATGTTCGTCTCTATTCCTTTTACCACATTGCGGTAATTGGCACGCACCAGCGCATTGCGAAAATACCACGAATAATTGGCAAATAAATCGTTCTCCACATTGAAACCTATAGAGCGCAGATACTTTATGGCAAACACAGCGGTAGTGCGAGTGTTCCCCTCTCCAAAAGGATGTATCTGCCAGATCCCGGATACAAACCTGGCGATATGCTCAACCATCTGGTCGTGCGTCAGCCCTGCATATACAAAGCTGCTTTCTTGTTGTAAATCGTATTCCAAAGCACTTTTGATATCCTCCCAATTGGTGTAAAGCACAGTATCCCCTCCAAGCACCCACTCTTTTTTCGTAATGTCATAATCACGAAACTTTCCTGCAAACTTGAAGACACCTTCAAACAGTCTGCGGTGAATAGAAGTAATGCCCGCTACAGAAAAGGAAAAGGACTGTTCACCAAGAAGCTTTACTATATGGGAAGAAACGATATCTGCCTCTTTCAAATCATCATCGACAGCGGTTCTTGAGGTTTTTGACTGGTAATAAGACTTTATCAGCTTTTGGGCTTCATCGATATCAATTTCACCCTCAATATGCTTGAGAGCAGTGTCTCTCAGATAATCAGAAGGCTTCAAACCATCAACAGCTTGAAGACCGATAGCCGTTGCCCAAGCATATGCTTTCTGCTTTCTGTTAGGTTCTCCTTGTCTTATATATTCTTCAAAGTCATCCATCGCATAATGTTTTTTAGCTGTTTAATGAATAATTTTAGGCCCGCCTGTTAGTACTCAGCCAAAGAGTCACGCTTGTGATTGGTGACTGTGTTACTGAGATCTTAACCTAATCTCCTGCTTTTCTCTGTGATCCTATCCTTATCTTTGGTGCTCTTCCTGTCACTTTCCCCGTTCTCTCATTGCGCGCATGATTTTGACAAGAACTAAACTGTTTTCTTATGTCCTGCTAAGCGCTTCCCCATGCACCCACAGACAAACATCACTTCTTTGCTCTTCGCAGCATGAACAGGCGGTTTATACACTTTTGAGGTGCTAAAGACAGGTAAATAAGACAGCCTCCTGAGGCTTAAGGAAAAGTCTGCCTTAAGTTTCACGATCTTTAAGATCCCTGTGACTTCTTGCCATTGTCATCAGCCTCCTGATAGGCTTCTACAAGTTCAGGATACTTTCTTAAAGGATTACCTGATGCAATATCATCAGCTGCCTCTCTTACCTTAACCTTGGCACGCATGGTAATGACAACGCCTCCTATTATCAGCACAGCTCCTGCTGCCTGTCCTGCGCCAAGAGACTCCCCCAAAAATACGGTTCCTATAATGGCACCTGTCAGAGGCACTATGTAAACAAAGGACCCTGCCTTGCTGGCACCTACACCGCCGCAGCCCCAGTTCCAGGCTGTAAAAGCAAAAATTCCCGATGCCAGGGTAAGATAGGTAAAGCCTGCTGCTGCCTTGTAGTCAAAATTGCCCACACTAAGACCATCTGAGGCAAGCCCGAAGGCAAAACACATTAAAGATCCGCTAAGGCTCATCCAGGCTGTCATTTGCACTGTCGATGCCCTGTCTTTGATAAACCAGCTTACGATTACGTACGCTGACCAGGCAACCTCACATACCAAAATGATAATGTCGCCCTTGTTAAAAGATAGGCTCAACAGGATCTCAATAGAACCTCCGGTTACCAGACAGACTGCGCCAAGGCAGGAAATTGCAATACCAAACCAGCCCAATTTATTAAGGCGCTCTCCCAAAAAAAGAAAGGCCAGTACCGTAGTTGCCGTAGGGCCTATGCTTTCTATTAAGGCAGTATTGGTGGCCGTGGTATAACGGAGACCGGTAAACAGCAGACCGTTGTGAACTAGAACGCCCCAAAAGCCCATGGCTGCCATAATCAGCAGGGTACGCCGGTCAGGTCTGAAGGCTTTTTTATCACCGATTAAAAAAAGCCAGGCAAACAAAATTAAGGCAATCAGCAAAAACCTTAAGGACGTGATAAGAAGAGGCGACATAGCCTCCACCAGCATCTTGCCGTTGGCAGGAGTAGCACCCCACACTATGGTTGCAAGCAAAAGCATAATGTAATACTTCGCCTTGGCCATACAGGACTTAAACTGCCTCCAAATAATCTTGTACCATGCCTGCTAACACAGGATCTTCACGCTTTTTTATGATTTGAAACGTCTGTATTCAAGGCCTTACTCCCCGCTGCCTGAGGCTCCACTACCTCAGAGTATGAGCCTTCTATGACGGTACCTTTATCAAACTTAGAGTGGCGAAAATTCCGGGGATTACCCTCATGTGAGGCAGCCCCGGCATGGGGTGAAGAGCCAAAATACGTGACATTAAGAGATCTCAACAGCAGTTTTCCCAAAAAAGAGGACACCCCGGGGATAAGCAGTAAAAAAGCTGCCACATCCGAGATAAAGCCCGGGAAAATGAATAAAAATCCTGCCACAGGCAGCAGCAACAGCGCTATGTTTTCCTCCAGGGTCTTTACAGGATGTGCCCCGTTTAAGGCCTTAATAAGTGCTCCTGCCCTTAACTTGATTAAAAAACCTCCTGCCACCATGGAAACAAACATTAAGCTTATGACCGCAAGAGCCCCTATTACGCTTCCAAAGGCGATAAGGACGAAAATTTCTGCGATAAACAGCAAAAGTAAAATTATCAGAACTCGTGGCATAATTGCTCCATTACAGGTTACGAAATTTTCGCACGGATGAGGATTAACTTGTTACTTCCCAAAAGACTTTTTTCTGCAGCTTTTTTAATCATCGCAGCCTTATGCTCCATGGGGATCGGGGACTCCCTGGTAGGAGGCAGTTTATCAGAGACTTTGCGTAATTTTAAAAGTGACACTTCCCTCAATGTGCAGGCCCTGCCTTTTACAGTCTCACAGGATCTGGTTGAAAAAGATCTGGTCTTTACCTTTACCATGAATGAAGGCTCCTACCTTTATGATCATGCCCTTGAAGTTAAGACATCAGGTGCGGTTGCAGGATCTCCTGTCAAAGAAGGGACTGCCGTTGCCCACGAAGATCCCCAGGGGATAAGCCTGGTTTACTTTAATACCCTTACCGTAAAAGTCCCTGTTATAAGAGCAAAGGCCCTTGATACCATTACCCTTACCTATCAAGGGTGCAGCGCTGACGGGATTTGTTATCCTCCTGCCGATACCGTATATACCATAGAACATGAAGTAAAAAATGATGCCGCCTTAAAGGAAAGCTCCCTTACTGAAGCTTACCCCGGAGCAGATCTCCTGTTTTCAGAAGATGAGGATCTTGAGGAAGGTTTAAGTTACACCCCCATTGATGCCGTAGTGGAACAAACTCTTGGAGCCGGTTTTGCCGCAGGTCTTGTGATGTGTTTTGTTTTAGGAATGGGACTTAACCTTACACCCTGTGTCATCCCCATGCTTCCTGTCTATTCACTGATGATAACAGGAGGGGATGGCAGCAGAAAAAATGCGCTTATAAGGTCAGTATCCTACGGCCTGGGGCTTGCGGCGGTCTTTACCGTATCAGGCCTGGTGTTATCCATGATAGGAGCAGGGGCCCAGGCTTTTTTCCAGCACCCTGCAGTTACTGCTGCAATTGCCCTTTTACTGTTTTTTTGCGCCTTAAATTGTGCCGGAATTTTAGGGGGGAATTTTCTTGATATCCTGTCGGCAAAACTTCAGTCCAAGCTTAAATTAAAAAAGGCCCAATCCTGCCTTGATGCCTTGATCCTCGGCATGGTTTCAGCATTAATTGCAACTCCCTGCACTTCAGCTCCCCTTGCAGGAGCCGTGCTTTTTGTCATGAAAGACGGAAATCTTTTAACTGGGACTTTAACCTTCCTTTCAATAGGCCTGGGAATGGCAGCCCCGCTCATCTTCATAGGCGCTTTGGGAAAGCAGGTTTTTCTAAAAACCGGCCCCTTAAGCGGCCTTATCAGGCAGTGTCTTGCAGTACCCCTCTTTCTTGCTGCAGTTTACCTTATAAGAGATTATCTTGAGGACCTAAGCTTCTTTGCCTCTACGGTAACTGCTGTTACCTGCATCTATATTGCCTTTATAGTACTTAAATTTAAAAAGCCCTCTTTATCTTTGCCAAAGTTTGCAGGAGCAGGTACAGCAGCAGGCATAGCACTTACCGCAGTAACCTGCTTTACTCTTAATGAGCTTGATTTTATCAATAAGGATCCAATTGCCGTCCCCTTTACCACCCTTACTACAGTTTCACAGTTGGATAAGTACTATGGTGAGGAGGTTTTAATAGACTTTACAGCCTCCTGGTGTGTCAACTGCAAAGTCATGGCAGAAGAGATTTTTGCACAAGATGAGTTTAGGGCCCTGTGTCAGGAAAAATATGCCTGCGTCAGCTTTGATTTGAGTGATATTAGATCCGATGCCTCAAAGCAGCTTATTTCATTCTTTAATATCATTGGGATCCCTCATGTTGTGCTGCTTGACAAGGAGCTTAAACTCAATAAAAAACTCACAGGATTAGTCGATAAAACAAGCTTTTTATCCTGGCTTGAAGGCTGAGCCTTTAAAAATCTGCAGCGCCTGCTATTGGGCAAAAAGTGTGTTTTCGTCTCCATAGCGGCAAACTCCTTTGCTATAATCGCATCCTGAATTTTTTGTTAACAGAGGTTGGATAGCACAATGCACTGCAAAACCATAGCAGCAGCTCTGATAACCGCAGGGTGTCTTACTCACACGGCGTCTGCCGTAACTTCCGATTTAATGGATATCTATAAAGAGGCCTTCCTTAAAGATCCTGTTATCCTGCAGTCGAAGGCAAACCGTGACGAAGCTTTTGAGGCCATTGATGAAGCCACGGCAGCATTGTTGCCGCAAATTGATATTGTAGGCTCCATATCAGCTACCACCACCACGGTTCTCGGCACTAATACCGACAGCACCTCAACTTCAGGAGGCATTGACCTTACGCAGGCCCTATGGCGGCATTCTGCCTGGGTTAGCCGCAGCATTGCCGAAAAAACAGCGGCACAACAGGATTTAGTTTACAACGAAGCTTTGCAAAACCTGATGATAAGGGTGGCAGATGCTTATTTCGGGGTCTTAAATGCCGAAGATACCTTGATCTTTGCAAGAGCCAATCAGGAGGCCTTAAGAACCCAGCTTAACGAAGCGACAAGACGCTTTCAGGTTGGTCTTATTGCCGAGACTGATCAATTGGAAGCCCAGGCTGCCTACGATCTGTCTACGGCCCAGGTAATTGAGGCTGAAAACAGCCTGATTAATTCCTATGAGGAGATCCGCCTTTTGATAGGCCGTCCGGTTACCGATATTGCCAAACTTGATTCTGAAAGATTCTCCCCTGCAAGCATTGACAGGGAAAGACAGGCCATTTTACAAAGCGCTGAAATGAACAACCTGGGCCTGCAGGCTGCCATTGTTGCAAGAGATATTGCAAAGGATGATATCCTCCTTGCCAAAACTGGTCATGAACCTACCTTGGATCTGGTGGGTTCCTGGAGCACCGGATATAACACCTACACTCCCGATAACGAGTCATCAGGATACGTCGACGGCAATACCCACGGCGGCACCATAGGCGTTCAGCTTAACCTGCCCCTGTTCCACGGCGGGGCAACCTCTTCACAGGTAGCCCAGGCAGAACAAAGATATGTGGCCGCATCCGAGGCTCTTGAATTGTCACACCGCACCGTGGTATCCAACATCAACAACGGCTATAACAATGTCAATGCCAACATCAGCTCGGTACGCGCCTATGAACAGACAGTAAAGTCGGCAGCATCCGCCCTGGCCGCTACCCAGGCTGGATATGAGGTGGGCACCCGTACCATGTCCGATGTTCTGGACGCCACCCAAAGCTATTACAGCGCCCAGCAGAATTTGTCGGCTGCCCGTTTTAATTACATCCTCTCAAGATTAAATCTCCTTTATAACGAGGGGGTGCTTCAGGTTAAGGATATTGAAGCGGTAAACCGCGGTTTAACCAAATAAACCTGCTGATAACAACTTTAACGCAGCTTTAACATATGACGCCTCTTTTGAGGCGTTTTTACTATCCTAAGTCTTCTTTTTTTATGCCCTCTTAAGGCAAAATAAGCAGTGTCACCCTTAAAAAAGCGGATAAATCCCAAGGAGTTCATATGGATATTCGTTACAGCACCGGTCCTGAGCATTTTAAGACCATGACCACATCCCAAATGCGCGCTGAATTTTTAATCGAGAAGCTTTTTGAAAAAGATAAGGTCACTGCCGTCTACTCCCATGTCGACAGGATGTGCGCTTTAGGATGCATGCCCAAAAGCCGGGAAGTAAGTCTTGATGACGACATGGATGTCTGGCATAACTTCGGCACCGACTACGTCCTGGAGCGCCGTGAAATGGGTATTTTCAATGTAGGTGGCAAAGGGGTAGTCACTGCCGATGACTCCTTATATGACATGGACTATAAGGACTGCCTGTACCTTACCATGGGCACCCGCAAAGTAACCTTCAAAAGTTTGGATCCCAACCATCCTGCCAAATTCTATATGGCCTCGGTTCCTGCCCACAAACCCTGCAAAAACACCTTGATCCCCATTGCAAAGGCAAATCACCGGCCGGTAGGAGATCCAAAATACGCCAACGAGCGCACCATCAATCAATTTATTCACCCTGATGTCCTGGAAACCTGCCAGCTTTCCATGGGAATGACTGAGTTATCACAGGGCTCAGTGTGGAATACCATGCCCTCACATACTCACGAAAGGCGCATGGAGCTTTATTTTTACTTTGAGCTTGAAGAAGGCCAGGCGGTATTTCATATGATGGGAAAGCCTGATGAAACGCGCCATATTCTGATGCACAGTGAACAGGCCGTAATCAGCCCCTCATGGTCCATCCATTCTGGCTGCGGCACTGCAAGCTATACTTTTATCTGGGCTATGGCAGGTGAAAACAAAGCCTTTGATGACATGGACAATCTTGCTCCAACAGATCTTCGCTAAATCTCATCCAACATCAGACAACCCTTAACAAAAGCGCCCTCTTCCTGGGCGTTTTTACTTTTTTAAATTTTACATGGTCAATCAGTGTGTTAGTGGGGCTGGACACTGTATCCGGCTTACGATTCTAACAGTGATTGAGCTTTATCCCGCTAATTTGCCTGAAATTTTGTCAGGAGATCTTATGCAAAGGCTGCACTTAGCTTTTGGGATCATCTGCCTTTAACTTGTCAAACTGGTCTTCAGTTAAGGGCAGCTCTTCTAAGCGTACGATCTCCCGCAGCTGCGAAGGCGAACTGTTTTCATCCTTTTGCTGCTCATTAACG
>CAYNSI010000109.1:0-7447 GCA_964399665.1 uncultured Enterobacterales bacterium
TGAGGTTAAATGCCGCCTGAATATCCTGTGCCTTTTGCGTGTAAAGTTTGATCATCTCAGGAGGAAGCCCCTGGGATGCCAGCTTATCAGGATGGTATTTGAGCATAAGCTTTTTATGGGCTTTTTTAATCTCCTCAAATGATGCATTCCTGTCAACACCCAGAATCTCATAGGCCTGTCTGAGATCATCTGCTGTTGCACGCTGCCCTCCCCGGGAATTGTCATTATAGCTTCCCTGCTGTCTGCTGCCCTGATAGCCGAAATCATGACCTGTGCCGGATCCATAGTTATATTGCTGCCCAAAATTCCCCCAGCGCTGCTCTGCTTCCATTTCAGCGCAGCGTATGGAAATAAGTCTGTTGATCTGATCGGGAGTAAATCCAACACATCTGCCTATAACTAAAAGTCTGTCCTGCTCCCCTCTTTCCAAAGTCCCGTCAGCCAGCGCAATTTGTACCTGAATCTCAATAAAGTAGGAAATTATGGCCTTATTTCCTCCGGTAAGACTTATCAGACGATTAATCTGCCCTGGAAAGTCAAAGTTATCTGTCTTGCCGCGATTAAAGGCATTAATTGCCATTTGACGCCCGGTGTCATCAAGCCCCATCATCTGCATGAACTGCTCGGCCTTTCTAATATGGTCTTCATTAATGCGTCCGGCGCCGCGGGCCACATAACCCATAAAGGCATAAGTAAGCTCGATGATTCTGCCGCTGTCACTCAGCCCCTGACGGTAGGTAAATGCATATGATGCCTCCTGTGCGGCCCTATAGGCTCTGATCTTGGGCTTGTCAACCAGGCACCACCCCAAAAGAAAGCCAATCAAAGCTGTCAGGGGATTTGCTAACATCAGTCCCAGAACAGCACCTATTATTCTCCCTTTCCAAAGTCCCACTGCTTCTCTCCAAGATATGCCCTTATATGCTGCAGTCTCTCTATGGTACCAACATCAAACCACGTCCCATTAAGGATTTTTCCCTGCAGCAGCTTTTTTGATGCCCAGCTTTCATAAAATGGCTTCAGCGCCCTGCGTTCTACTTTTAACCCCGCAAAAGCTTGTGTTTTATAAACACCAGCTCCCGTAAAGGTAAACCCCGGGCCGATAACAACATTTCCATCTTTTTGAAGGGAAAAGTCTCCTTTAAGGTTGTGGGGTGGGTTTTCCGTTAGAAATAACACTGCTGACAGGTGATTGGGCATAGAGATTAGAAATTGTCCATAATCTCCGTCAATAAAGGTATCCCCATTTACCACCAAAAATTGCGGCTTCCCAAGATGTGGCAGTGCCTTAATGATCCCCCCTGCAGTTTCAAGTCCCCCGGGCGGCTCTATTGAATGGGTTATATGAACTCCAAATTGGCTGCCATCCCCTAAACAGGACACAATAAGATCACTTAAATGCGCACTATTAACAACAATATCCGTAATACCTACTGCTTTAAGCTTCTCTATATGCCATAAGATAAGAGGTCTGCCACCGACTTCTATCAGTGGTTTTGGACAGGTGTCGGTGATGGGGCGTAATCTTTCCCCGCGTCCTGCAGCCAAGATCATGGCCTTCATCACAGACGCTCCAATATTCTAGTTTTTATGAAGGAGGCAAGTTCACGCAGTTCTTCATAGCAGGGACAATTTTGTAAAAGGTAATTTAATACCCTGGGTAAATCTTTAAGATAGCCGTCCCTGCCGTCACGGATATACAATCTTTCAAAGATCCCCAGAACCTTAAGATGTCTTTGCACGGCACAAAGTTTTATATCTGAATCAAACGATTCCCTGTCTGCTATCCCAAGGATTTGAATTTGGGGGCTTTTAAAGGCCTGGGTTATAAGATGCTCTTTTAAACTCTCAGGCAGAACTACATAGCAGTCGTATAGCAAAGATGCCAGATCATAGGCATAAGGTCCTGTTACCATGTCCTGATAATCAATTACAGCAAGTTCATCTGCAGCTATCATAAGATTACGGCTGTGAAAGTCCCGATGCATGGCAGTTTGTGGCATACCCTCAATCCTGGTTATTAAAAAATCAAAGCTTTGCTCAAGCATATGCTGCTCTGACTCTGAAAGTACCAAGCCGAGCTTTTTATCAAGCATCCACTCCGTAAAGATCTCAAGCTCCATCATCATAAAATCGCGATCAAAGCCTGGCAGCATCGGATCTGAAACAGTGCCTAACGCAAGAGCCGTGCTTACTGCTTTTTCATACCAGAAAGTCCTATTGCTGACTGATTCAGCATCCAGTAAATGAGTCGAGCCCAAATCCTCCAAAAGCATGAACCCCTGATTAAGGTCGGCTGATATAACCTTGGGAACTCTGATCCCCATTTGACTTAATTTACTGTTAATTCTTATAAACTCTTCGTTTTTCTGAGAATCAGGCGGAGAGTCAACTGCTATTACGTTGCCCAATCTAAAATAGCGGCGAAAACTTGCATCCCCATTTAGGGGGACAAGATTAGAATTTGGTTCCGGAAGATGCTTCCAAGCCCATGCCAGAAGCTCTTTTTCTCTTAAATCAGTCACGTCTGAATACAATGTCAAAGACCTTGTGTCCCAACCCTTCACCACGAAGTTCAAATTTAGTAAGAGGGCGCCAGGAAGGCCGGGGCATAAAGCCGCCCTGAGGATCTAAATTGGTAAAGCCTTCAGTTTTAGTCAGCAGATCCAGCATCTGTTCTGCATATTCCTGAAAATCAGTTGCCAGCCTGATTTGTGCTCCCTGCTTTAAAAGAGGTTTTACCATATTAATAAAGCTTTGATTAACAAGTCTTCTTTTGTGGTGCCTGGCTTTAGGCCAAGGATCCGGGAAAAAAATTTGCAGTACATCAATACTGTTTTCTGTCATGCATGAATTTAATACTACAAAGGCGTCGTATTTGATGATCCTAACGTTTGCAACTCCCCTATTCTCAGCAAGCATCATGGCAGCCCCAATGCCGGGAGGGTGCACCTCAATTCCCAGGTAATTGCAGTTTGGATTTGATTCTGCCATCTCAATAAATGACCTTCCCATGCCAAAACCGATTTCAACTACCATGGGGGCTTTGCGGCCGAAGCATTCTTCAAAGTTAATAAACCTTTCCTTTGAAGCATCGATAAGATATTTAGGACCCAGGATTTCCAACGCTTCAGCCTGGGCTTTGGTTATTCTGCCTGCTCTTACAACATAGGATTTAATATGGTCATGAGACCATTTCTTATTTTGAGAGCGGGCAGAATCGCTGCTCATCAAAGAAGCCCCAGAAGCTGCATTTGAGATTTGATCTCATCTTTGACGCCTTGTGACAAAGGCATAATGGGAAGACGGCACTCCTCAGTGCAAAGCCCCAGCAGAGATGCTCCGTACTTTGCTCCTGCAGGCGAAGGCTCCTTGAAAAGAAGCTTATGAAGTGTAATAAGTTTTTGCTGCAGTGCAGCAGCTTCCTGCCATCTATTCTCCAGGGTATAGGTCTGTACCTGTGCTACCAGCTTTGCCGCCACATTGGCAGTTACCGAAATACAGCCTGTGCCCCCCGAAACGTTATAGCTGACTTGAGTGGCATCTTCTCCTGAAAGCCAGGTAAAATCATCACGTTCAATCAGTGCCCTCTCAAGCAGCGGTCTTGTCAAATCACCGGTGGCATCCTTAACTCCTGCAATACGCGGGAGCCTTGCAAGTTTTGCCATGGTCTCAGGAGTGACATTAACAACAGCCCTTCCGGGAATATTGTAGACAAAAATAGGCAGACTGCAGTTGTCATGCACCATTTTAAAGTGAGCGTAAAGCCCGTCCTGACTTGGTCTGTTATAGTAGCCTGCCACATGCAAAAGAGCATCTGCCCCTGCTTTTTCGGCCTCTTGAGAGTAAAGCACCGCCTCAATGGGATTATTGGAACCAGCACCTGCCATAACCGGGATCCTGCCTTTGGCTATTTGAACCACGATCTCCACCACCCTGGTGTGTTCCTTCTCACTTAAAGTGGGACTTTCCCCGGTAGTTCCTGTGGGAACAATACCATTGGTGCCATTGGCAATATGCCACTCAACCATTTTCTCCAATGCTTTCTCATCCAATTTGCCGTCCTTAAAAGGAGTAATCAAGGCAACAATGGACCCCTGAAACTTATGCATCTTAGTCTCCTTGCAGGTTGCATTAAAAAGCTTTGCTACACCGTATTTTAGCCCAAACCTCACCACAACTTATCCTTCAAATCAGCTTTTTTCGGCGCTGAAATTCCCCCTGTCCTGCTGATGCTGCGGTCTTAAGGTAGGAAAGAGGATCACATCCCTGATAGTGTGACAGTTGGTAAAAAGCATTACCGTGCGATCTATACCGATCCCCTCACCTGCAGTAGGAGGCAGGCCGTACTCCAGGGCTGATATATAATCTTCATCATAATACATGGCCTCATCATCGCCCTGCTTTTTCTGCTCAGCCTGCTTCTTAAACCGTCCTGCCTGATCATCGGGATCATTGAGCTCAGAAAAGCCGTTGCCCATCTCCCTGCCGCCTATAAAAAACTCAAAACGATCCGTAAAGTCAGGATCATTGTCGCTGCGGCGGGCCAGGGGAGATACTGCAGCAGGATATGAAGTGATAAAGGTAGGCTGCTGCAAATTATCTTCTACCAAAGCCTCAAAAAGTGCATTTATTAAATGACCATGCTCCCATCCTGCAGTAATTTCGATATGATGTTTTCTGCAAAGTTCAGTGCATTTTTCCTTACTTTCAAGATCTTTTAAGGTGATCCCGCTGCCGTATTTAACTATGGCCTCTTTCATGGTTAGACGGTCAAAAGGCTTTGAAAAATCAAGGTCCAATCCTGCCTCTCCTTCTCTGCCATAATGAACTTTGGTATCTCCCAACACCTCTTTTGACATCTTTCTAAAAAGGTCTTCGGTAAAATCCATAAGATCGTTGTAATCATGATAGGCCATATAAAATTCCATCATGGTAAACTCAGGATTATGCCTTACATCAATCCCTTCATTCCTGAAGTTGCGGTTTATTTCATAAACCCTCTCAAACCCTCCTACTACCAGACGCTTTAAAAAAAGCTCCGGGGCAACTCTTAAATACATGTCTATATCAAGAGCATTGTGGTGGGTGATAAAAGGTCTGGCATTGGCACCTCCGGGGATCACATGCATCATAGGAGTTTCAACTTCCATAAAGTGGTGACTGTCCATGTAGGAGCGGATAAAAGCAATGATCCGGGTTCGGATTTTAAAAGTCCGTCTTGAGTCCTCATTGGCAATAAGATCCAGATATCTTTGACGGCAGCGAGCTTCCTGATCGGTGAGCCCCTTATACTTTTCAGGCAGAGGACGTAAAGCTTTAACAAGAAGCCTTAAGCTTGTGACATGCAGGGTAAGTTCTCCGGTTTTGGTCCTGAAGGCATAACCTGTCACTCCGAGAATGTCGCCTAAATCAAGTTTCTTGAACAATTCCTGATACTGACCCTCAGGCAGGGCATCACGGGTAACATAAATTTGGATCTTGCCTCCCATATCCTGCAAAGTAGCAAAAGAAGCCTTCCCCATAACCCTGCGGGTCATCATGCGGCCTGCAATGGTGTAAGTTTTCCGCTCATTATTTAGAGTCTCAGGCAAAAGATCCCCGCAGTCTTTGACTATATCAGACGATATGGCATCGCGGCGGAAGTCGTTAGGATAAGCCTGGCCGCAAGAGCGGATCTCCGATAATTTATTGCGTCTGTCAATCATCTCATTATTAAGATTATCGTGGGATGAGAAGGTTTCATGTTCCATACTGCTTTCCTACAACTTTTTATAGACCAGACTTGAGACTGGCCTCAATGAATTGGTCAAGATCTCCATTTAAGACTTTTTGAGTATCCCGACTCTCAACGCCTGTTCTGAGATCTTTTATACGGGAGTCATCAAGGACATAAGATCTGATCTGACTGCCCCATCCTATATCGGATTTACTGTCTTCAAGCGCCTGCTTTTCAGCCTGCTGCTCACGAAGCTTAAGTTCATACAGCTTAGCTTTCAGCTGCTTCATCGCCTGATCTTTATTTTGAAATTGGGACCTTTCATTCTGACAGGTAACCACAACTCCTGTCGGAATGTGAGTTATTCTAACGGCTGATTCGGTTTTATTAATATGCTGCCCGCCTGCACCTGAGGAGCGGTAAACATCAATTTTAAGATCCGAAGGAAGGATCTCTATTGAAATCTCATTGTCGACATCAGGGTAAACGAAAGCAGAACAAAACGAAGTATGGCGCTTGTGGTTGGCATCAAAAGGTGACTTTCTGACCAGCCTGTGCACTCCTGTTTCTGTTCTGAACATGCCATAGGCATGCGGCCCTTCAAATTTCAAAGTTGCAGACTTAATCCCGGCCTCTTCTCCATAGCTTGTTTCAAGCACAGTACAGCTAAACCCATGTTTATCGGCAAACTTTACGTACATGCGCATAACCATTTCAGCCCAGTCCTGCGCTTCAGTACCGCCGGACCCCGATTGAATATCCATATAGCAGTCGGTATTGTCATGAGGTCCTGAGAACATCCTTTCAAGTTCTAAACTCTTAAGTTTCTCTTCCAATGCCTCACAATCAGAGGCTGCCTCTTCCAGGGTTTTATCATCGGCCTCCTCCCTTCCTAAGGCCTCCAGCATTACAACATCATCAAGACCTTGATATAGATCATTAAAACTGTTGATAATTAAGGTCAAAGCCTGCTTTTCTCTGCCAAGTTCCTGAGCCTTCTTAGGATCATCCCACAGTCCGGGAACTTCTAGCAGCCTCTCCACCTCCTCCAGGCGCTCCCTTTTAACCTCTAGGTCAAAGATACCCCCTAAGAGAATCAGCTCTTTTTCTCATCTCTGATACCCGATCTTCGAGCGATACACTGTCTATCAATTTTCACCCCACAAATTAAAGTAATACTTTTCCATCCTTTGGATGAACAAATTTATGTCCTGTTTGATAAGAAAACAACAAGTTGCGATTATTCCCAACTACACCTGTCACTTTAGGAAAATTCAAGATACGAACATGGAACCTAAAGTTTTTCATTTGTAATTCTTTGCCATTTTTATTAATTTGCGCATATTTTTTACTCTGTTATACTGCCTCTTAAGTTCTTTTTTCTTATTGGGATCTCTTACTAACTTGTAGTGAAGATGCCTAAAAAAATTCTTAATCACAGGTTCTTTTATTTCCCATTCCAATAAGGACAATTCGGTAAGCTTAATACGATATTTATCAGCTAAATCCGGAGGAAGACGCCTTAAATCGTTATAAAGCACACAACTAACCATAGCCTCAAATTTTTCCTTTAATAGTCCATAAACTCCGTAATTATCAAGTAATTTTTTTATTGCAATATATACATCCAAAAGATTCATTCTAGCCCCGGTTATCTGATGGCTTAGGGAATTATCACGAACACGATATATATATAGTCTCTCATCTACACGAGAGATTTTGTTACAG
>CAYNSI010000110.1:0-7423 GCA_964399665.1 uncultured Enterobacterales bacterium
CTCTGGGTGCGCCACAAAATTTAAAAACCTAAATCCCCGCAGATAATTCTTGTATCACAATAGCCAAAATTCCCCTGCGTTTTTACTTATTGATAAATAAGCGATCTATTTTCAAAAGTGTGAGCTATATCTTGTTTTTGTCGATACAATAATAGTATAATAACTTGTATCGTAGCTGCCTATAGGGAGGATACATGCCATGCTTTATGAAGACTATAAAATCAAGTTACCCTTTGAGATGCCAAAGGAATATACCCTAAGATTGCAGCCTTATAAGAATGGTGCCGAAAGTACTGCGGTTTTGCATACCGGACCAAGTAAAAGAGATAGTGTGACTCATAAGTTGATCCACGCTAAGCGTATTACCATAGGTAAGGTAGTAGAGACCGAGGGAGAAAGTTTTTTAGTGCCCAATGAAAAGTACTTTGAATTGTTTAACCAGGGACAATTACCACCAACACTATCTAAAGTAACCGGCAGAGGGAGGCCCATCAAAGAAGTAAAATCAGGCAATGCGGTAAATGGGCAGCTCTTATCTTTTGGCTACGCTTTAGCATGGCTTCATGAGGCCAAAGAGCTTGGTCTTTATAAGATTTTAGTTACAGTATTTGGCACAGAGCTGGCTATGCAGATGTTGACCATAGCAGCTTTTTATGCCTTTGATAAGGAGCGGGGCTTAACTTTGCTTGAGAAGTTTGCTCAAACTCAGATGAACTTTTGCAGCAAGCCTCTTAACTCACAACGAGCCTGTGAATTATTCTCTGCTATAGAAGAAACTGAGCTTAAAGCTTTCTTTGAGCAATGGATTGAACTTACTTGTGGGAAGGAATATTGCTTTTATGATGTAACCTCAGTTTCTTATACCGGCGATAGTATAGTTGAGGTTGCTTGGGGCTATAACCGGGATCATGAAGATCTGATGCAAATAAACTTAGGCTTGTTTGTAAGTCAAGCCACAGGACTGCCTTTGTTTTATTGCAGCTATAACGGCGGTCTTAACGACTTTACCAATTTTCCCTATGTTATGAGTGAGGCAAAATTTATGGGCCTTGCTGGCGGCATCACCATTGTAGGGGATCGGATCTTCAGCGATCTAAATTGTGCTTCTAGGGTATATAAGCTTGGGTATGGGCTTCTGGTGGGACTTAAACTTGCGCATAATCATGAGGCTAAAAACAAGATCCTGTCTTGGCGTAAAAATCCTAATCATAAAGAAGAAATAGGGCAAAGTCCTACCGATGGCATGGTAAGCTCTGTTTGCAGTTTTACTCTTAAAGACGTCCCCGGCAGGCTTTTTATGTACAAGCAGGATGATACTGCAGCTTTGCAGTGGTCTACAATCAGAGCTGACGTTAAAGACATTAGTAATTTGATTGCCACAAAGCAGGGCATACTATCTAAATGCCCCCCTGCTAAAATAAAACGGCTGTGTGAAGTACAGCCATTACGGGACCCGGCTGGTATTACCAAGTATCGTATTAGTTTGAGCAATGATAAGATTCAGGATCTAATGGATTTATGCGGCTGCTTTGCTATCTTTACCACAGACGAGCATATAGACCCTTTTAATGCCCTGAAGCTCTACAGAGCGAAAGATATTTGTGAGAAGAACTTTGCCAATTTAAAAAACGAGCTTATTGGTGAGAGGATGATGGTACACAGCAGTAAAGCGTGGCATGGCAAGCTCTTTATTCTATTTTTAAGTCTTATTGTCAGGACCTCACTTTTTAATAAGCTTAAGCCTTGGATCGTCAGCAACCGCTCATCGCTGAGATATACCTTTGTTGAGCTGTCTCAAATAAGATGCCGCAAAAACGGAGAGCGATGGCTTTTAAAAGATGCTATTACCAAAAAACAACAGGAATTGGCAACTCTACTCGGCTTACCACTTGACTATCTAAGAAACTCAATCCTACCTTGACCCGCAAAATCCGCACCATAAAATAGCAATCCTATCCCCTGCTTTGATACAAGAAATTTAGGCGGGGATTTAGGCTTAATATAACTGCTTGTAATTTGATAACTTACCCACAAATTAATTAAAAAGTTCCCAGGGTGCTGATACTATCAACCCCGTTCTCAGATTAAACGGGCTTAGGACAAGTTCTTAATTGGAGCTATCAGAGTCCGGCTGGGGATCTTGGTCAATGTAGATGGCAGGAGTGTGGCCTTGTTATGGATATGTATTCATGCCAATTTCTCTTATTTAGCGATCGAAAGTGAGTAGACAAGTAGAAAAGCGATCCGTTTTAGATTTAATATCCTGCTAAGAGTCAATTAGAACTTTCAGGTACGTATTCAAAGGTTCAAAACATGCTTAAAGTTGATTTATCCCATCTTGGCAGTATTTACGCGGCAGGCTTGGGCGAAGTTCTGTTTGATGTTTATCCGCAGGGGCCCAAGATCGGTGGAGCACCAGCCAATTTTGCCTACCACACACATCAGCAGGGGGTGGAGAGCATCGTGGTTTCAGCGGTGGGCGCTGATGGTTTGGGCCGTCTGGCCCGAGATCTTCTGGCTGTCAACTATCTGCCCGCTTTGCTGCCTGAGGTGCCGTATCCTACCGGGGCGGTCAATGTCACCTTGGATGACAAAGGCGTACCTACCTATGAATTCTTGGAAAACACCGCCTACGATCACATCCCTTTAAATGAGGAAGTCCTGCAGGTAGCAGGACGCACCCGCATCGCCTGTTTTGGCACTTTAGCTCAAAGAGGCGGGGGTGAGAGCCATCACACCGTGATGGCCTTCTTAGATGCCATGCCTGATGAAAAGATTCGCGTCTTTGATATTAATTTGCGCCACTCTTACTTCTCTAATGTGCTTCATAATTACTACTCAAAGGAGATCATTGAAGAATCTTTAAAGCGCACCGAGATTATCAAGTGCAATGAAGATGAGCTGCCGGTTTTATGCAGAATGGCGGGGCTTAAAAAGTGCAGCGTGCAAGAGTATTTCAAATACTTAAACGATCAGGGGATCTTCTGTTTGGTCTTCACCGAAGGGGCACGTCAAAGCACCATTATGCTCAACGATGAGGTCTCGGTGCTGCCCACCCCTAAGGTTGATGCGATCGATACGGTAGGAGCTGGGGATTCTTTTACCGCCGCCTTGATTGCGCACCTTGTCCGCGGCAAAGATTTGGGATTTGCCCATCGTAAAGCCTGCGAGGTTTCAGCCTATGTCTGTACGCAGGAAGGGGCCATGCCAAAGCTTTTGGAAAGTTTAAAGGCGTAGTGTGAAGACAAGCTCCCAAACAAACTTAAGATCGGCCGCGCACTGAGGCCTTTTTCCTAAATCCGTCAAAGCGGCCAAACAAGTAAAGCTGTCAAAGACGCAGTTTTTTCCCCTTGTTTGCTGCATAAAGAGCAAGATACTTGTTGGTGGTGTAGGATGCCGTTGAAATAGCGTTCCACAAGCCCCAGCGCCCGTCCAAAAAGCCCTTTCTTATGATAAACACCCTTAAAAATGAGAATATGCCCCTAAAAGGTATTGACCACAAGGATACGGTCTTATTGGCGGCATTTTTCTGCTCGGCAAAGGCAATGGCATAGTTTTTCTGCTTGAAAAGGCACTGTTCGACGCTTTGATAGGTAAAGTGGATCAAAGGATTTTTAAGGAAGACTATCTTCCCATCATCAGGAACTACGACATGCTCATGCACTTTGGCATTGTTAAAAGAAGTATAGGAGGTTTTGTAGCATCGCAGTACATAATCAGGGCTCCAGCCGCAGTGATTTAACCTTTCCCCAAAAAGATGATTGGCTCTTGGAATTGCAAAAATCTCATGGTCTTTTGCAGTTAACAGCTTGTTTTTAAGCTCATCTTTAAGATCATCAGGGATCCTTTCATCAGCATCAAGGTGAATAACCCACTCGCAGGTAACATGCTGCTGGGCAAACTGTCTTTTTTCACCAAAACCTAAGCTTTCATTGACGATAATCACCCTGGCACCATTGGCTTTGGCAACTTCTCGTGTGTCATCGGTGCTTTGTGAGTCGATTACCACTATTTCATCAGCAAGATCCTGAAGACTAAAAATGCAGTCCTTAAGATGGCGGGCCTCATTTTTGGTGATGATAACAGCGCTAAGAGTCATGTTTTTCTCCACAGGCTATGACATTTACGGTGCAGTTGTCCGGGCGCAAAGACTCTTTTTGTGACAGGGAAGAGTAAATAAAATCCTGTGCCAGCAGGGAAATGGCAGCGTGCCTTTTATTTTTAAGAGTGACCTCAAGATCATAGAAATTATGCCAGACAAGATTATTTTGGGTATCAAGAAGCTTTAAATGAAAAGAGCTGTCGTCATTGTCTTTGTACACGCTGATAAAGTATCTGGCATTACCGGAAATTAAAGCCTCCTTGATTTTTTCCGTAAGATTTTCAACTGAAAGATAGGCTGAGACCAGGGATGCCTTGGATGAAAGTTCATATGCTAAGGTTCCTGCCGTAACATTGTCAAAAAGGCAGAAGCCCTCATGATTTGACAGGTTCTCAATGCGTTCGGGCAGATCAAAGGTATCTTCACACAATAAATAATTTTTTATGACAGGAAGAATTCTTTCAAGGGCGTCCTGCTCAACAGATTGTGCAGCGGCGTTCAAAATCAGCTTAAGTTCAAGCAGCGGATAGGCCGCCCGGTATCCTGTAACAATTGACTTAGGCAGGTTAAGGGCAGAGATCTTCTGGGCAAGCAGAGATTCTGAGATACCGAATAAAAACAGGCGCTTTACCCTGGTTTGGACATTGTCAATAAAATCTTTAAGGATAATTGGTTTGATCTCATTTAAATACATTGCCTTGAACTCTGAAGGCACTCCCGGGGTAAAAAAGCACATGGCTTTATTGATTTTAAGGGCAAAACCGCAGGCAGTTCCGTTGGGGTTGTCAAGCAGCAGGGCCCCCTTAGGAAGCATGGCCTGCTTGGTATTGGTAGGAGGCATGATGCGGCCGCGGTCCTGATGCCATTTTTTCAATTTTTTAAGCCAGGCCTCATTGAGGATCCTGGGAACTCCGGCGGCAGCAGCCGCAGCTTCCGTGGTATTGTCGTCCGAGGTGGGGCCTAAACCGCCGTTTACCAGAATAATATCGCAGTGTTTTGATCTTTGTAAAAGAAGTTCTGTAATATCGTCAAGCCTGTCGCCTACGGTATGTCTTAAACGGGCCTGGATCCCCAGGCTTAAAAGTTCCTGACAAAGCCATGAGACATTGGTGTCGGTGATAAAACCTGTGATAATCTCATCGCCCGTGGAGATGATTTCAACTTGCATATAGGATCCTTTTTAACTTTATTGACAAGAGTTTATGCCAGTCATGGCTAACCTTCAAGGAGCCTTTGCGAACCAAAATTATCAGCATACAAGCAGGCATCACAGGCTATGGTCTTTATTATGGCACCTTAAATTAAGGTGCTGCTGTCAGACTAGACTGTCACGCTTTAGCACTCTGATCCTGTGCCAGTTAAAAAACTTGCAATCATCAGGATTAGGGCTCAAACTTTGAGGCAGACTTAGTTTTTGGTGGTATCTTACAATGCCTATTAAAATTCCCAATGATTTGCCGGCAACGGCGGTCCTGTCTTCAGAGCGTGTTTTTGTGATGACCGAGGATCGCGCCGAGCATCAGGATATTCGTCCTTTGGAGTTTTTGTTTTTGAATCTGATGCCAAAGAAGATTACTACAGAGATTCAATACTTAAGGAAACTCTCCAACTCCCCCATTCAGATCAACATTGAGTTTTTAAGGGTGGATCAGCATATATCCCGCAATACCCCCCAAAAGCACCTTGATACTTTTTACAAAAATTTTTGGGAGATTAAGGACAAGTATTATGACGGAATGATCGTAACCGGAGCGCCCCTGGATAAGATAGAGTTTGATGATGTAAAGTACTGGGACAAGCTTGAGGAGATGATAAAGTGGTCGGCCGAGCATGTGACCTCGACCCTGTTCTCGTGCTGGGCAGTGGCCGCAGGACTGAAGGTGTTTTATGATCTCCCGCTGATCCAAAGGGCCACCAAGCTTTCGGGGATTTTTATGCACAATACCGCCCACACCATAGATCCTCTGGTAAGGGGATTTGATGACAAGTTTCTGGCCCCCCAGTCGCGGTTTATAGATTTTCCCACCCACGTAATAGAAGACAACACGGATTTGCGGGTTTTGGCTGACAGTCCGCGTACGGGAGTATTTTTAGCCTGCTCTCCGGATAAAAAGCAGATCTACATTACAGGACATCCTGAATATGATGCTTCAACACTGGCAGAAGAGTTTAGAAGAGATCTTAATGCAGGTTTGAATCCTCATATCCCTGAGAATTATTTCCCGCACAATGATCCGGAACTGCCGCCGCCATGTGTATGGCGGGCTCATGCCTCACTGCTTTTTGCCAACTGGGTTAATTTTATTTACCAGGAAACTCCCTACAAGCTTAAGCATCAGGAATAACAGGTTGTTTTCAGCTGAATATCCTTAGGGTATCAGGATGAGAGCTTAAGGGCTTTGAAGGTGTTTTCAAATTCCAGGAGGATTTTTCTTAAGGGTTCATCAAGAAAGTCCAGTGCTTTCTGCCTTAAAGATGCCGGTACTCCGTAGCAGGCCTCCGCAATGGATCCTGTCATGGCTCCTATGGTATCAGCATCGCCTCCTAAGGACAGAGCATTTAACAGGGCACTTTCAAAGTCATGTGACTCAAAAAAAGCTTCCAAAGCCTGGGGCACACTGCCCTGGCAGGTAGGATCAAAGGTGTAAAAAGGCCTTATCTCATCAATGGTAAAGTTAAGATCATAAAAGTTTTCGGTGATGTATTTTTTGATTTCATTTTTGGGGGTGTTCTGCAGGGCAAGAAAGGATACTGCGGCAACAGCCTGAGCTCCCTTGATGCCTTCTTCGTGATTGTGGGTAATAACGGTGACCTTGTAGGAGAGATCCAATACCTCATCAAGAGATTTTGCAACCCAGGCGCAGGGGCTTACTCTCATGGCAGAACCGTTGCCAAAACTGTTAAAGGGTTTTAACTCCTTGTCATTAAGCCAGCGCACAAACCCGGCGCCATAGCCTGCGTAGGGGTATCTGCTGCAGATCTCTTTTAAACTGTCACGGGCAATAGTGCTTAAATTTTGATAATCACCGCGGCAGTCCATAAGAGCTTTTGCAATGGCAGCAGTCTGCACGGAATCATCGGTAAAAGAACCGCTGAAATTTAAAATAAAGTCCCTCTCAAGGGTGCATCCTTTGCTGCCGACCAGCCTCTCCCCGGCAATATCTCCGATAACAGCTCCGATCATGATACTTCCTCCTTAGCCCTCTGATGGCAGATCTTTTGGGATCATCAAGCGATAGCAGGTTTTTGGTAAATTTTATGCCCAAAGTAAATCATCCTGTCTGCAATTTTAAGGTAACCTGACGTGAAATTGTGCTTCAG
>CAYNSI010000111.1:0-7294 GCA_964399665.1 uncultured Enterobacterales bacterium
CCTTTAATGAAGAAAACTTCCGTGACATCTTAAAAGTAGGGATGAACATCCTCGGCCAAGAGTGCAGTGCTGAGGAGGAAACTGCAAAAGGGCGCTGTGACATGTGCATTCGCACCAAAGATTATCTGTATGTGATTGAGATTAAAGTTGCAGCAGACCGCAGTAAGGCCGATGAAGCTTTTGAAGCTGCCAAAACCCAGCTTGTTGACCGCAAATATGCCGTAAGAGCAACATCAAAACAAGTGGTGGCAGCAGGTATGGTAATTGTCAATGAAAAACAGGCAGATAACAAACAAGACCCAACCAGTCTAAGGGAAATTGTAAGACTTGAGGAGATCACAGTTTAAGAGGCTTTTGTCATTGTAAATGATGCAAAGTTAAACGAGGTGATAAACCTGCTGACAGTTTTCTGTCTGCAACTTCACAAGAGGCCGCATTACTGCCGAGTCTTACTGCAGTCACTTTATTTTCTGCAAGATGCAAAGGGAATAGGGATCATATGCTAAAAAAGCGGTACGCCGCCTTAGGATGGCTGTTGCTTTTAGGGCCTTTTAAGGTTCCGGCAGCTCCTGTTATGTGGGAGGCAGGCAGACTTGATTATGTAGACGGGAGCTCTGAAGTGGCGGCCTTTGTGAATGCTGCTGCCAATACCCAGCTTCAAGTTGTTTTGTGTGCCAAAAATGAGCCTCAGAATTACCGGGTAACCCTGCTGCTGCCTAAGATTATTGAAAGTTCGCAAATATTCGAGGTTAAAATCGAATGCGACGGACTTAATACCTCCGCCTTTGCAGAACTCAACGGCAATGCCCTGGAGTTTCAATTGGAAGGGGATGTCTATTTAAGCCTGCCTGACAGCCCTGACTTTACGATTACCTTCAATGAGGAAGATGCTCTTTATCTTAATCTGCCGCAGGTAATCTCAGCTCCCATGATTGGAGCCTCCCATGTCATAAGACGAGTAGCCTCAGAATGTACTGTATTGTGCCTGCGTCATGATTTTAGCTGCAGAAGACCTCTGGTATCCTCAATACTCTGGCCTGTGACAGGATTTACCGATGACAGCGCTGCTGCAATATCAAGTCTTTGTACTTTAGACTCTGAGAATGGGAGGGTGTTTAATTTAAGCGACTCGTGCAAGGTGGCCTTAAACCGCTTTTATGAGCGTGAAGGAGAAGGTCCGCTTTCTTTTATCAGGGAAGTATTTTTAAGTGAGGACAGCACTTTTGCGCGCTATACGCAAAAATGGAATGAGGCTGTAGGACATATGGCAAGCGGCCCTGTAGTCGGCAATGTTTATGCAGGGGAGAGGGACTGGTATCTTTTGCTCTATATCCTGGCAGGAGGGGTCAGGGTCAACGACATGCCGGCAGGCTTCTATGAAATTCTCAATCATCCTGAAGATCCCACTACGGTAATTTATGACATCGAAAACCGCTATGAAATGGAGGCCTTAAAATATACTGCAGTATTAATAAGGCGCAATCAAAGCTCATTGAACGCCGTAAACAGCATCGAGCAGGCCCTGCAGCTGTGGCAGGACTTTTATCGTGATTTTATCTATGCCCTCCCTGCCGCGAGGGAGGCCCAGGCTCTGCGCCCGGTGATCTACAGGGCTATGCTGCTTAGGATTTGGCGCATGGCCGGCATGCCGCGGGGACTTAGTTACAGTCCTGAATATGCCTTTGTACAAGGTACCGGAGGCAGAACTTCCACAGGAGAGCTTTTGGAGCTTAAGTGTTCCTACTTTGAGGGGGTAAGGCGCGATGAGTTTTTCCGCGCCTCATCTTCCTGCCTTACAGGTATTGAGCAGGGGTTGAGGCTGCATGGACTTAAGACCCAAGGCTTTGAAGAGGTGCTTGATGCCTGGCAGGATTTTGAGGCATCATGGCAGGAATCAGAGTTTTACAAACAGGATCATGAGGATGTAACAGGACTTGGCCTTAAGGCCAACTTTGGCCTAACTCTTCTTACCATGTACCGCATTTACGGATTTGGAGACTACTTTCTGCTTCGATCCTGCATCCAGACACGTGACGGCGATGTCTGCTCCTTTGAATCCCGGAAGGTCCTAAATAACTTAAACCATGAGTTTAACAATAAGCTTGCTGCAATTATGGCAGTGTCGCGGCAGGACGGCAGTGAGCTTGAAAGACTGCAGCATAAGTGGCAGCTTTATCAGGATGCCCTGGGTCGTTTCTTACACGATCTGGTGCAGAACGGGGTGCTGCCTTACTGGCAATCAGAACTTGTCAGGGGGATCTCGGCTGTGGTGCAAACTGACAATATTATCTCCTTCCCATATCGTGAGGAAATCTCTGATCTTACCCTTTACGATTCTGAAGATGATATTGAAGATTTTGAAGCAAATACCGAAATAATTGTTGCCCCCCATGCTCAAGATTAGCTGATGGAAAGCAGACCAGGCAGGACAGACAGGCACAGACACAGACGGGCGGCAGGGGCCTGTAAAGTTACTTAGAAGGAGTTTTTAAACAATGCTCCTATTTTAGGATATTGCAATAAAGTAAAAACATCCCATAACGGCAAGAGATGCCAGGGTAAGAATGAGCATTCTCATAACTTCGCGCTGATAGCTTACTGCAAGGCAGAAAAATATCCCGGCGAAGATGACGCAGAGCGATATTGTAAGCCCTGAGGGGAAAAAGTAGATCAGAGCTGAAAGCAGGACGGTCAAAAAAAGACCGGATAAAAAGACAGGGAGGCCTTTTTTTTCCTCGTCCCTTAAAGACTTTTTGCTGCTACGACTTTTTGCCATTTTGCACCCTGTCCCCGGTTAATTGGCAGCTTCATCCTGAGCCTGGCGCAGCAGCTCATTTAAGCCTATTTTTGATAAGGTGCGTTCGTCAACGCGCTTTACAATCACTGCAGCATACAGGGAGTATTTGCCGTCTTTGGACGGCAGGCTGCCCGAGACTACCACGGAGCGGGGAGGAACTTTACCGTACATGATTTCCCCGGTTTCCCTGTCATAAATGCGGGTTGATTTGCCGATAAACACACCCATGGATATGACAGAACCCTCTCCTACAATGACGCCTTCTACTATTTCTGAGCGGGCACCTATAAAGCAGTTATCTTCAATGATGGTAGGCCCTGCCTGTACCGGCTCGAGGACACCACCTATGCCGGCGCCTCCAGATAAATGAACATTTTTGCCAATCTGGGCACAGGATCCTACGGTAGCCCAGGTATCAACCATGGTGCCTGAGCCTACTCTGGCTCCAATATTGACAAAAGAAGGCATTAACACGACATCAGGCTCAATGTGGCTGCCGCGGCGGACTATGGCACCGGGCACTGCGCGGATCTTCTCTTCTGCAAATCTTTGGGCCGTGTAATCGGCAAACTTTAAGGGGACTTTGTCATAAAAGGCGCCGCCTGGGATTTCGGTAATAAAATTGTCAGTGATCTTAAAAGACAGCAGTACGGCCTTTTTTACCCATTGATTGACCACCCAGGTATCGTCCTTTTTAAAGGCCACTCTAAGGGATCCGTCATCAAGGCCTGCAATCACCTCAGTTATGGCATCCTTAACCGAAGGATCCACATTCCCGGCATTAATTGAGCTGCGGTTTTCAAAGGCATTTTCAATAATATTAATAAGTCTGCTGTCTGACATGATAGGAAAAAATCTCCATTACTAATTTTTAGCCTCAAGGGCGGTATACAAGGTTTTTTCAACCTGCTTTTTTTCTTCGGCGTTTAAGGGCTGTGCCCTGGAGTTTACGATAATAAAAAAGTCATCGGCACGCTCTCCTGTGGTGGTAATGCGCGCGGATAAAATCTGACACCCAAGATGCCCCAGAGCAATCCCGATCTTAGCCAACAAACCCGTGGTGTCAAGTGTAGATATTTCAAGACTGGTATATGGTTCATTGGCGCTTTCAAGGAAGGTAATCACAGTAGGTACGCTGAAGATGGTTTGATTTTTAAGATGTCTTCCGGTAACAACAGGCGGCACGGGGGCTTCATTGAATCCAGCAAGCAAAGCCCGGCGCAGCCCTTGGAGACGGGCATTTTCCAGGGGATCTCCTTTTACTGTCTGGAAGGTTATAGTGCAAAGGGAAGCATTATTGTGAAGTTTGGAAATGCTGGCACTTGTAACTGCAAGGTTTCTTGCTGCCATAACAGAGGCAATTTCAGGGAATTTAAAGGGACTTTCTTTAGAGTAGATAAAGATCTCGGTGCCGACTTGCTGCAATTGGGCAAAGAGGATCAAGGGCTCATCATTATCCTGCCAGGAGAGGATATTTTTGGTATGCCAGGCAATCTGCTCGGGAGTGTAGGAAATAAAGTATTTGATGGCAAAATTATTCCACAGGTTTTTGCACTGTTCTTCTGAAATATCCTTCTTAAGGAGCCTTAGGGCCTGCTCCTGATTTTCGGCAGCATGCAGCTTAAGATCAGGCGTCGACTCCAGGCCCCGGCGCAGAGCCTGGCGCACTGCAAAGTACAGTTGTCTGAAAAGGGAGTCCTTCCATGAGGTCCACTCCCTGTCATTGGTGGCAGCAATGTCGATTACGGTAAGGCAGTACAGAAAATTAAGATGCTCCTCATCCTGGACTTTTTTTGCAAAATCAGCAGCTACCATGGGGTCGGTAGGATCACGCCTTAAGGCGGCAGTCGACATTAACAGGTGATTTTGTACCATCCAGGCAACCATTCTGCTTTGGTACTGCCCAAAGCCGTGCAGCTGACAAAAATTGGCAGCTTCTGCAGCTCCAGCTGCGGCATGTCCGCCGCCGCGGCCCTTGCCGATATCGTGCAAAAAGGCTGCAACATTTAAAAGCTTAGGCTCTGATAATTGATGATAGACATTCCTAAAAAGATTGTAGACAGGATCAGTTGATTGGTTAAAAAGAGCGATGTTCTTAAGCGCTCTTATAGTGTGTTCATCTACAGTGAAGGCATGGAACATGTCAAACTGGGTCAGCCCCTCAATATGCTCCCATTGCTGCATATAGGCCGATAACATGCGGTGCTCATGCATTAAGGGCAGGGTGGTCGTAAGGGATTTTTCATCTTCTAAGATCTGCTTAAAGAGGGTGCGGCATTCGGGGATCTCAACAAGATATCCATTTAGGGCACGCCTTGCCTCTCTTAAGTTTTTAAGGCAGTTGACATAAAGACCTTCAATTTGAGGGTGGCTTGAGATCAAAAGGAAGACTTCAAGCATCTTCCAGGGCACCATGGAGAAGATTTCAGGATCGGCAGCATCTATGAGGGGGCCTCTTTTTAGAAAATCGGTATTGAGAAATTCAGGTTGATCAGCATCGCCCAAACGACCTGTAATCCTTAAGGTTTCAAGCTGCAGGATCATGGCATTAAGTTCCCTAACTCTGCGCACGATCCTAAAAAAGCCGCGCATCATCTTTTCCACGGGGAGGTTGCCGTCGTCGCCATAGCCTAATATTTTGGCAACATTTTTCTGGGTATCTAAAGTCAGGCGGTTGTCTTCACGGGAGGTGACAATGTGCAGGGCAAAGCGGATATAAAAAAGAAATTCCTGACAGTGGGTAAGCTCCTCGTATTCACTTTCTGACAATAAGCCAAGGTTGAGCATATCCTCTATGGTATTTGCCCTAAAGTGGAAATTGGCAATCCACAAAATTGTCTGGATATCCCTAAGGCACCCCGGGTTATTTTTGACGTCAGGCTCCAGAAGATAGGCTGTGTCCTTGTAAAGCCTGTGCCTTTCTATTTGCTCTTGAAACTTCTGCCTTAAGAATTTTTGGGAATTCCAACTGATATCGTTTTTCAATGCTGCATTAAGCATTACAAAGGTCTTTTTGCTGCCGCAGATTAGGCGGCGCTCCAAAAGATTGGTCCTGATAGTAAGATCCTTGCTGCTTTCTGACATAGTCTCTGCAATGGTGCGCACAGAAGATCCTATATCCAGTTTCAAATCCCACAAAAAGGAGATAAAGCCTTCTAAGGCAGTTTTGGCCTCGTCATTCAAGGGCTCTGCAGTAAGCACCAGGATGTCTATGTCAGATCGTAAAAAAAGCTCCTGTCTGCCGTATCCCCCCACGGCAATGATGCAAAGACTTTTTATCCTGTCTAATTTAAATTT
This sequence comes from uncultured Enterobacterales bacterium, assembly GCA_964399665.1. Taxonomy (GTDB): domain Bacteria; phylum Pseudomonadota; class Gammaproteobacteria; order Enterobacterales; family Succinivibrionaceae; genus Avisuccinivibrio_A. Next base: position 6,095 of record CAYNSI010000111.1, read on the forward strand.
TTTATAAAGGCAGGTAATAAGATGGTCGAAAAAATCTGAATGCAGCAACAACAGGGCCGGTACCTTAATGCCTTCATTAAATAAGGAGGTAAGATGGTTCTGGCAGTCAGAAAGCAGACGGCGCCCTTCTATTACACTGAGATCTTTTGGAAGTTTAAAGAAGGGCTTTGTGCTTACAAGTTCTTTTTTATGAACCGATAATGGAACCGTGATCCTCTCATGCATGCTTTATACCCTGGTTTAGAATGGATGATGAAAGCTGCGCTCAAAGTTTTCATTGCTGCGCAGGGTAAGAACTTCACAGCCGTCTTCTGTCACCAGGATGGTGTGTTCATACTGGGCGGAGGGCAGGCCGTCTGCCGTGGTTACCGTCCAGCCGTTTTTACGGTTGACTATGGTTTTATAGGTGCCGGCATTGATCATGGGTTCAATGGTAAAGGTCATGCCAGGTTGGAGGATGAGATCTCTTTTGTTGGGATAGTGCAGAACCTGAGGTTCTTCGTGAAATTCACGACCCAGGCCGTGGCCGCAGTAATCCCTTACTATGGAAAAGCCATAAGGTTTAACGAAGTTGGCAATAGTCATGCCTATTTCAGTAAGATTGCCCCCCGGACGGACAACCTTAATGGCCTCATACAGTGACAGCCTGGCACATTCGCACAGCTTTCTTTTAAGCTCCGTGGTTTTGCCCCCTACAATGAACATCATGGAAGTATCGCCGTGAAAGCCGTCCTTGATGACGGTAACATCTATGTTGACGATGTCTCCTGCATGAAGACGCTTAGGACTAGGGATGCCGTGACAGACCACTTCATTGGGGCTGATGCAGGTACATTTAGGATAGCCTTTGTAACCCAGGCAGGCACTTACGGCATGCTGGTGGTTTTCTATGTAGTCAAGGCAAATATTATCCAATTCCAAAGTGGAAATGCCGGCAGTTACCTTAGGCTCAATCATTTCCAAAACTTCAGAAGCCAGCCTGCAGGCAGTTTTCATCTTCTCAATTTCGCTTTTTGATTTTATGGTTACATTGGACATCAAATACTCCGCTTCGGGGCGTCAGTGCAGTGAAAAATCAGCCTTGTAAATTATAAGTAACCCCAAAGCCTGATGAAAGCGTTTTTCTTAAAGGAGGAGGCATTGGAAAGCAGAACTCCACAAAAAGTGAATATTCCTGGGCTTGAAACAGTTGTCAGAATG
>CAYNSI010000112.1:0-3817 GCA_964399665.1 uncultured Enterobacterales bacterium
TTTTTTTAGTTTTCCTTAAAAAAAGACTTGTACCTTGTAAGGTGATCTCATTTTCTTTTGTTAAGATCCTGCCTTAATCAGGAAGTTTGACGCCTAAAAAAGGAGCAGGTTTGTGATCCCGGGGATAGACAGTGTGCCTTCTGTGCCAAAGCTTTATCTTGACTATTTGGCAGAGCTTAAAAAGACGGGTTTTTCAGGTGATATGGAAGAGCGCTATGGAGCCAGGCTTTTGGCGGCCACTGACAATTCCGTGTATCACTGTCTGCCTTGTGCGGTAATTTTTCCCAAAAATGAAGCTGATGTGGTACAGGCTCTTCAGCTTGGAGGTGAAGATAAGTTTAAATCCATTACCTTTGTGCCGCGCGGCGGCGGTACTGGGACTAACGGGCAGAGTTTAAACCGCGGTATTGTAATCGATACTTCCCGCTATATGAAGCATGTGGGGGAGCTTAAGGCTGAGGCAAGGGAAATTACCGCAGGTCCTGGGGTTATTAAGGATGAGTTAAATGAGCTTATCAATCCTTACGGCCTGTTTTTCTCCCCTGAGCTTTCTACTTCCTCACGGGCTACATTGGGGGGTATGGTGTCCAATGATGCCGCAGGACAAGGCTCCCTAAAATACGGCAGGACCTCATCTCATATCAAGGCCTTAAAAATGGTCTTAATCGACGGCACCGTGGCTTTATTTAAACCTGTAAAAGGAGATGAGCTTAAGGCCAAGCTTGCCCTTGATAATTTGGAGGGAAAAATTTATCGGGGGGCCTATAAGCTTTTAAAAGAATGCCGTCCTTTGGTAAAAGAGATCTTCCCCAAACTTAACCGTTTTATGACAGGCTACGATCTTGATCATGCCTACAATGATGACGAAGATGAGCTAAATTTGCACCGCTTGGTATGCGGGGCCGAGGGCACGCTGGGTTTTATAACAGAGATTACCTTGGATTTGACGCCTGTACCTTCCTACAGGGGAATGGCCGTTATCAAATACAAAAACTTTGATGCTGCCCTGCGCCAGGCTCCCCTTTTGGTGGCAGCAGGATCGCTTTCTGTGGAAACTGTAGATTCCAAAGTTTTGTCTCTTGCAAAACAAGATCCAGTGTGGCTAAAAGCTGCCCCCTATATCAAGGAGGTAGCAGGCAAAGAGATCTTGGGGGTGAACATTGTTGAATTTGCAGGAACTGATGCCAAAAAGGAGCAGGCCCTGCTTCATGCCTTAAAAGACAAGCAGGAAAAGTACGCTGCCAATGATGAAATGGGAGTAATAGGGGTCCAGATCACAGAGGAGATAGCGGGGATCAATGCCGTTTATGCCATGCGAAAAAAGGCCGTGGGACTTTTAGGCTCTGCTCACGGACGTAAAAAATTAGTTGCTTTTACCGAAGATACCGTGGTCCCTCCTGAACATCTTGCAGATTACATCAAAGAATTTCGCGCCCTGCTTGATGATATGAAGGTGCCATATGGCATGTTTGGACATGTCGATACCGGTCTTATGCATGTAAGGCCCGGGCTTGATCTTACCACGGATGAGGATCGCAAAAAGCTGGTTAAGATCTCCGATGCAGTGGTCACTCTTGTTAAAAAATACCAGGGACAAATGTGGGGGGAACACGGCAGGGGGTACCGTTCCTGCTATGGAGAGGATTTTTTCAAACAGCTTTATCCTGCAGCGCGAACCATCAAGACGCTTTTTGATCCTGACAACCGCCTCAACCCCGGGAAGATCTGCGTACCTTTAGGCCATGAAGATAATCTGGTGCAAATAGACGGTCTGATGCGCGGTGATCTAGATCGACAGATCCCCCTGTCAGTGCAGGAGCATTTTGCAGGAGCCCTCTCCTGTAACGGCAACGGGCAGTGCTTTTCCTATCAAAAAAGCGCTAAGATGTGCCCAAGCTACCGCTACAGCAGCGATCATGTAAGATCTCCAAAGGGTTTTTCCTCGCTGATGCGCGAATGGCTGCGTCTTGTGGCACAAGAAGGATGGGATCCTGATTTACTTGAGCAGAGGACCTTAACTGAAAGCAGGTTAAATCCTATAACCTTTATCAAGAGAGCCTGCAATACCCTTTTTGACAAGGATGATTTTAATCATCAATACAAGGAATATATAAGAACCTGCGTAGCCTGCAAGTCTTGCAAAACTGACTGTCCTGCGCATGTCAATGCTGCGGATTTAAATTCAAGGTTTTTGGCACTTTATTATTCGCGCTACCTAAGACCACCCATGGATCTTATAACCTTAAATGCCGAATGGTTAATCCCCCTTATTGCCAAAGTGCCCCGCATTGCCAATGCTCTGCTTAAAAACCGCCTTATAAAAGCCTTTAATAAAAAGGTATTAGGGCTTGCCGATCTGCCCTTTATGGATGAGCTTTCCCTAAAAAAGGAGGCGCAAAAACATGATATTCCCTATCTTTCATTAAGGCAGGCAGCAAAGTGTGATGTTGAGGTGCTCATCGTAGTAGATCCTTTCAGTGCAGCCTATGAGGTACAAGGACTGCTAGGTTATGCCAAGCTTATTGCCAAATTGGGATTTAAACCCGGGTTTTTGCGCCCTTATGTCAACGGTAAGCTTTCTGTCATCAGGGGGGATAGAAGATCTTTTCTGCGCTTTGCCGCAGTACAGGCCTCAAGGCTTAAACTTTTAAGTGTCAAAGGCATGACCCTTACAGGCTATGATCCTGCTTTGACGATTTGTTACCGCGATGAATATGAAACCATTCTCAGTAAAAAAAGCAGTGACTTTGAGGTTCTGCTGCCAGAGGAGTGGCTTTTTCAGGCCATAGCAGATCCTGAGGTTAAAAACCGCCTTGAAGGCATGATAAAAAAATCTCATATGGATCTTAAAGATCCTTTCTATCTTTTCTGTCACTGTACCGAAAATGCCCTGATTCCCAGGGCGGTTACAATGTGGCAGGAGGTGCTAAAAGCCTTTGGTCTGACCTTGCTGCCCGTGCCTGTTTCCTGTTGCGGAATGGCAGGACTTTTTGGTCACATGCAGGAAAATTTGGAAGAAAGTTATCGGATCTACAGTCAAAACTGGGCAGAGCAGCTTAAAAAAAGGCCCTTTGAACGTTGTCTTTTCACAGGATTTTCATGCAGATCCCAGGTAAGGCGCATGGAGAAAAAACAAGCTGTTCATCCTGTGGAGGTGCTGCTTCAAGCCTTGGGTTAAAGCACGGGGTTGGAAATAAAGACTGAGGGGCAGCACCCCAGGGAGGCTAAGGTCCCCATGGAAAACCAAGAAAAAGCCTGAGCATGGGAAAGTGACAGGATGAAGCACAAAAGAGGTGCTGGGGAACTTTATTTTCAGCTTAACCGGGGTTACTTTTGAGGGGTTCAGAGAAATTCAAGCTGCCAAGGGACGTGCCGATTTGCACATCAAAGGCTGCAAATAGCGCTATATCTTTGAAATTAAGGTGGCAAAGGACCGCGACAAAGCAGATGAGGCTTTTGAGGAAGGCAAAATACAGTTTTTAGATCGCAAATACGCCGATTTGATTGATCCTCTGACCGTTATGCCCTGTGTTATGGTGATCGTCAATGAGCCGCACAGGAATGAACAAAGAGAGCCTTTGCAGCTGGGAGATCGTCCGTTTAGAAGAGCTGTCTTTAACTCAAGAGCAGCTTGATAAGCTTAAAGGTAGATGATCCCAAAGATAAGAGCCTCCTTTTGCAAAAGATCTCCTGCTAAAATTTCAGGCAAATTAGCAGCATAATGCTTAATCACTGTTAGAATCGTAAACCGTACAGGAGCACGGAGAAAAACAGGAAGTCAGGTTAAGATCCTAGTGACATAGTCACCAATCAAAAG
>CAYNSI010000112.1:3917-7115 GCA_964399665.1 uncultured Enterobacterales bacterium
ATAGGGCCTTGTGTCATGATACTTTTGACTGCTTTAGGTCCTGAGGATTTTTTGCCCTCAGGTACTTTTACCCTGGGGCTAAGTGCTGTGACTTCAGCATTTGGGGTATTTTTTACCCTGTGGGCGGTAATTGAGATGGCCAAAAAAGGTGATGGCTGCCCGGTAGTTTTGGGGAGGTTTAAATTAACCAAAGAGACGTCCAAATTGGTAACTACAGGTCCTTATGCTTTGTGCCGCAATCCCATGCATCTTGGGATCTTTTTTTATCTTTTAGGTTTTGCCTGTTTTTTAAATTCCCTGTGGTCCCTTATAGTTCCTCTTGCCATGCTGATCTTTGCCTGGATTACGGCAGTTGTTATTGATGAGCCGCGTCTTATGAGGGATTTTGAAAAAGAGTTTGTGTCTTACCGTCTTAAAGTGCCGCGCTTTTTGCCGCAGATAAAATGGCACTAATGCTTTTGCAAAGGCTGTGACACTATGCCTTAGTGCAAACAATCAAGACAAGATTGCAGGTGTTTGCAGCAGATCATTGTACAAAGGGGCCTTTTTTGATGTAATTGGGATTTCATAAGCTGATAAAATGCTGTGGGTGCAGATACAAAAGTAGTATTAAAGACACCTTCAAATGGTGAAAGAATAAGTTAATAGGAGCGGATTTAATGACCATGATGTCAGGTGCGCAGATCCTGGTGCATACACTGGAAGAGCTTGGAGTGGATCATTTATTCGGCTATCCTGGGGGAGCGGTTCTTGATATTTATGATGCTCTTTTAGGATCCGATAAGATAAAGCATATTCTGGCCCGTCATGAGCAGGGAGCCGCACATATGGCAGACGGCTATGCCAGAAGCACCGGCAGGGTGGGCTGCTGTCTGGTAACTTCAGGCCCCGGCTCCACAAATACTGTAACTGCTATAGCAACTGCCTATATGGACTCTATTCCCCTGGTCGTTATTACAGGACAGGTGGGGACTCCCCTGATAGGTTCCGATGCTTTTCAGGAAGTTGATACCGTGGGGATCACAAGACCCATAGTCAAGCACTCCTATTTGTGCCAAAGTGCTTTTGATATTCCCAAATTCCTCCGCCAGGCCTTCTACCTGGCATCAACTGGTCGTCCCGGTCCCGTGGTCATCGATGTTCCAAAAGACTGTGTCAATCCGCAGCGTCTTTTTGAATTCCCAGAACCTGAAGAAGTAAAGATGAGGACCTACAATCCGACCCGTTTGGGGCACCGCGGCCAGATAAAAAGGGCTGCCAGGCTGTTATCCGAGGCCAAACGCCCCGTGCTGCTCGCAGGAGGCGGTGCCGTTTTGGGCAATGCAGCAGAAAAGATAAAAGAGCTTAAATCTTTATTTAATCTTCCGGTAACCACAACCTTAATGGGGCTTGGTGCGTTCCCGGGTACTGACAAAAATTTTCTTGGGATGCTGGGGATGCACGGCACCTATGAGGCCAATGAGGCCATGGACAAGGCCGATGTTATCTTTGCCGTGGGCGTAAGATTTGATGACAGGGTCACCAATGATGTTTCCAAGTTCTGCCAAGATGCTACCATTATCCATATTGATATCGATCCTGCCTCCATCTCAAAGACCGTGGTAGCCGACATTCCCATTGTAGGTGATGCCGATGCCGTGCTGGGGCAGTTTCTTGAGATTATAAAAGACAACGGTCTTAAAAATGACAGGCAGACACTTGACAGCTGGTGGGCGCAGATTAACAAGTGGCGTGAGAGAAAATGCCTGAACTTTAAGACCAAAGATAATCTTATTGCCCCTCAGGAGATCATCTCTTTAATTTACAGGTTAACAGAAGGCAAAGCCATAGTCGCCACGGATGTAGGGCAGCACCAGATGTTTACTGCTCTGTACTATCCTTTTGACAGACCGCGGCAATTTTTAACCTCAGGAGGTCTTGGCACCATGGGTTACGGCTTTCCTGCGGCCGTGGGGGCTAAAGTTGGCAATCCTCAAAGCTGTGTTTGCCTGATAACAGGTGACGGCTCTTTTCAAATGAATATCCAGGAGCTTTCCACCTGCCTGGAATTTGGCATCAAGGTTAAGATTTTTATTCTCGATAACTTAACCTTAGGGATGGTAAGACAGTGGCAGAATCTGTTCTATCAAGGCCGCATCAGCTCAACCAACTTAAATTATAATCCTGATTTCCCGGCCTTAGCCCGTGCCTACGGGCATGACGGTGAGCGTGTCTGTTCAAGGGCAGAACTTGAAGGTGCCGTCAGAAGAGCCCTTGATTATGACGGCTTGTACATTGTCGATATCCTGTGTGATACTGATGCTAAGGTGCTTCCCATGCAGAAGCCGCGTGGCAGCATGGCTGACATGTTTTTGGGAGAGGATTAAATGATGCGTCATATCGTTTCCATACTGCTTGAAAATCAGACTGGGGCCCTCTCAAGAGTAGTGGGGGTGTTCTCCCAGCGCGGCTATAACATTGAGACCATTACCGCAGCGCCCACAGAAGATCCCTCCATAACCCGCATCACCATCACCTTATTCGGGGATGGCAGGACCATTGAGAAGATCACCAAACAGCTGCACAAGCTTATTAATGTCATCAAGGTTGCCATCCTTAATGAAGGAGACAGTGACGGAGCCGTGGAGCGTGAAATCCTCTTTGTAAAGCTGCAGACTGTAAACCGCGATACCAGGGAGGAAATTAAACTAATCTGCGATATTTTCAAGGCCGATATTGTCGATGTCACCCCGGATCTTCTGACCGTCCAGTATGTTAATACATCATCTGAGATTGACAGGTTTTTAAAGGCAATCTCAGAGCAGGCTGAAGTAATCGAGACGGCAAGATCGGGAGTTTTGGGGATTGCAAGGGGCGATCATGCCTTACATGTTTAGTTGTTGCCCAGAAACTGCGTTCTTGTCAGGGCCCTGGACAGCAGTCCGACCCCATCTAAAGGCTTTTTCAGCTACCCTAAAAATCAAGTTCCAACTAATTTCCTGCAAGAGGCAGAAAATAAGGTGGCGACAGTAAGACGCTGCACCCTAATGCTGGCTCTTGTGCTGCTGCAGGCGGGAAAAACCGTCAAGGGTTTTATCAAGACTCGTTTAACTTTGCTGCGGAGGGACTGCGATCTCCTCAAGTCTTACAATTTCTCTTAAGCAGGTTGGGTCTTGTTTGTTATCTGCCTGTTTTTCATTGACGATTACAAGCCCTGCT
>CAYNSI010000113.1:0-7055 GCA_964399665.1 uncultured Enterobacterales bacterium
TTTATGTTTGGCACGCCTGTCAAAGGAATAACCATCATAATTAGATTTTAGCTCTTCCAAGACCTTTTGCTCATCCCATTGCTCTTGAGGGTATTCCTTTTGAAGAACCTTGGCAGCATTAGTTATATAGGCCTTAAAGTTTTGTTCAAGCTCCTCTTGGGTAAATCCTGTGACGGCTCCATAATCAGAGTCAAATGAAATATCAGTTATATTGTTGGGTCCTGAAAAAAGACCAAGATGGGTGATTCTTGTGACACCGGTGATAAAGACAAAGCGGAACTTATCGGCAAAATCCTTTATGATTGAAAAAAACTTACTTAAATAACTACGCCTGATCTCATATGCATCAGGCTTATCTAAAACATGAGTTAAGGGAGCGTCATACTCATCTATAAGCAAGACTATGGAGGAGTTATTAGCATTTCTCAAAGCGGACGCAAAAGAAAGGGACCAAACTGGCTTGTCCGGCCAGGTTAGTCCTACCCTTAGAAATTCGTCTTTAATCATGTTAACGAATTCTAGATAAAAATCTTGGGCATTCTGATTTTGGGCCGGGGAAGAAAAGCTCAACTTAATAACTTTATAGGTCCCCGTATCCGTCCATGGCTCATTTTTTTCAAGTTTTAGTCCCTCAAAGCTTTTGGTACCGTTTTCAAACAGCTCTTGGAAAGTAGACAGCAGAAGAGATTTACCAAAGCGGCGGGGTCTTGATAAAAAAAAGGCCCCCCTTCTCCTGGCTAAATTTGCCACCATATCGGTTTTGTCTACATAAAACAGCCCGTCTCTGATGACTTCGGCAAAGCTCTCGCCTAGTATGGGAAAATATTTTGTAAGTTCCATAGGCCGAGCCTCCGTTTAGTGATTCTGAAAAAGACCGACACCTCTTATCAGGACTATTTCATTTTTTTATAAGAAAATGTTTTCTTATAAAAAAAGCATGCATGGATCTTCCACTAAGTCTTTTACAACTTTTCCGGTAATTCTTTTACAGTTCTTTTGTTGAATTCAACAAAAGAACTGTTTTGTTAACTTTTAACTTACATCCTCAATTATATTACTAAACCTCATTCCCATGCGATTCAGTCTGAAGAAAGGTTACCTAAACTTTTGGATTTTTAACCTCGATTGTGCTGAAAAAAGCGACCTTCTACATCACTACTTTCGACCTTGTTCAGGCAGTTCTTTTCCATACGCTTTTACTTTGCCAACTCTTTCTTAATGGCTTCAGAACTTAATTTAGCGCAGATGGAGGTTGACTGCAATGAGCTAAGTCCAAAAAGATCTGTTACTTGATCCAAGTATACAAGAGCTGCTGAATGAACTTGTGATGCTATCAAAAGTTTGAAGATATTTGCAGTCTGAGGAGAAAAATTTTGGTTTACCATTACCAGGGCAGAACAGCATGAGAATGCGGGTCGGCAAAGAAAGCAAAACAGAAATTAAAATTAACAAAACAATTCCACTTGCTCCTTTACGGGTTTACCGCTGTCTACCTGAAGCTGCCTGCCAGCTCCTTTAGAAAGTCAGCTGCCGAATTTAAGTTTCCGGCCCTTTTTTGTTCACTTTCCTCAGGTAAATCCTCCTCTTCAAAGTAAAGCAGATCTTCCTGGGCCATTTCCTTTATAAAACGCGACATTTGAGGATAAATGTCGGTACTGTATCTTTTGCGTTTTTTACACCAGGTAATCATAAGCTTCTTTTGTGCCCTGGTTATTCCTACATAAGCAAGCCTTCTTTCCTCCTCCAATCCTCCGCCTTCGCTGCCTGTTTCAAGGGACTCTTTATGAGGCAGGATATTCTCCTCCATCCCCATTAAAAATACCGAAGGAAATTCCAGTCCTTTGGAAGAATGCAGCGTCATAAGCTGTACGGCATCATCATTATCAGTGCTGTTTTTTCTGTCCTGTAATTCCTTAAGGCCCATCTTTTCAACTGCATGAGCAAAGGAAAGAGGATCCTGCCCATGTCGTCCTCTGATCATATCCAAGATCCAGTCCATAAAGGTATTGACATTCTTAAGCTTGTATTCCACGGCAGCAGATCGTGTTTCAGAATTTGAGCGCAGATAGCGCTCATAGCCTATAAGTCCCACCAGGTTTTCTGCAAGGTAGCTGTCTTTGCGGTTTAAGAGCATTTGTCTTAATTTGGTAATAAGAAACATGAACTCGTTGACCGATCTGTGCTGGGCAGGCAGCAGTTTGTCAACCAAGACGGGATTTAGGCAGGCTTCAAAATTTGAAGTTCCGCTTTTGGAGGCTGTCTCTGCAATAATCTTTATGGTGTGCTCTCCTATTCCGCGGCGCGGCACATTGATGATTCGCAAAAAGGCGGCATTGTCCTTTAAATTGCTGATAAGCCTGCAATAGGCCATGATGTCCTTGATTTCCTGCAAATCAAAAAAGCTGGTGCCCCCTGAAATCAGGAAGGGGATGCCCTCTTCAAAGAGGCATTTTTCAAGAAATCTTGACTGGAAATTTGAGCGGTAGAGTACCGCAAAGGAGCTCCATGGCGCCTTTTCCTGAAAGTGTCCTGCCTTGATTTCAGAAGTGATCCTTAAGGCCTCACATTCTTCATCGGCGCATCTTACCACCGTTATTTTGCTGCCCAAAGGATGTTCTGAAAACAAGGTTTTTTCATATAGGTGGGGATTGTTGGCAATCAGGGTGTTGGCACAATTGAGGATCCTGCCTGATGATCTGTAGTTTTGCTCAAGTTTAATGACCTTTAAGTCAGGAAAGTCAATGCTTAGGGTTTTAAGATTTTGCGGTTTGGCACCGCGCCATGAGTAAATGGACTGATCATCATCTCCTACTACGGTAAAACTGCGGGCGCCCCCGGTTAAAATTTTCAGAAGCTGGTACTGAGTCTCATTGGTATCCTGATATTCATCAACCAGCACATAGAAAAAGCATGACTGCCATTTTTCCCTAAGTTTGTCATTGTTTAATAACAATCTGGTGGGAAGATAGATAAGATCTTCAAAATCAACACATTGGCAGGCATTAAGGTAGGCATCATAGGCAGCATAAACCTCGGAGAAAACGCTGTTAGAATCTACCTCATCAGGAGCAAGCAGCCTGGTCTTCCAGTTAGCAATCAGAGTCTTGGACCGTTCTAAGGCATCCTTTGATGAAGAACCGGTTAAAAGAGATGAAAATTGGGTGCGTAAAATTTCCTTGAGGACTCTGTTGACATCATGTTCATCAAACAGGGTAAAGTTTTTGGGAAGTCCTGCTGCCCTGTGCTCTAACTTTAAAAGTTCAAGCCCCAAGGAATGAAAGGTTGAGATCCAAATTTTTGAGGCAGTTTCAGCGCCCAATTCAAGAGCGGTACGCTCCCGCATCTCACCTGCAGCCTTATTGGTAAAGGTAAGGGCACAAATTCTAAAGGGCGGGATTTGATAATTACGTTGTAAATTGACTATTTTGGAGGTTATGACTCTGGTTTTACCGGATCCTGCTCCCGCCAGTACCAGACAGGGGCCTTTAGTGTATTGTACAGCCTCAAGCTGTGCTTGATTTAACTTAAAGCCCATGATTAAAAATCACGAATTGAAAGGCGGAATGATACTTCATTAAGCTTAGGATCCCATCCTTGGTAGCAAAGATCTCCTGAATCAGAAAGAGTCACCTCAAGGTTTTGAACGGCTGCAGCCTCGGCATACTCCCTAAAAGATGCAGGACACAGAGCCAAAACTGCAATACCAAGTTCGTCGGCGCATTCATTTAAGATCTCCAGGGCTTTTCTGCCTTTCTCAGGGTTACAGAAACTTAAGGATACTATGGGCATGAACCTGCTGTTATACTTAATTAACAGTGCTTCAAGCGCAAGCTTAAGATCAGAGCCTAAAGCATCAATGCTGCCCTGCCTGATAAAGAATATCCTGGGACTGTTATCAGGGGTGTTTTGAAAATCCCTGTTTGCTAAAGAACAGGCAGTATGCCATTCCTCCTGATATCCCATGTAGACAAGATCTTTGATGAGAGTATCGAAAATAAGCGAAAGAGTTCGTCTCAAGGCAGGAGCACTGCCGCAGATGGTATGTAATTTATTCGTAATATCAAGGGTTAACAGTGAATCAGCATCCCTGATGGTTTTGGGAATTGCAGTTGGGATCCTTGGAAGTTCAAATGACTGAGATAAAAGCTTATCCAGGTTATCTAAGCGGTAAGCAAGAGTATTACGGTCTTGGCATAAAGCTTCATTGGCATCTTTGTACGGATAGCACAGGTTTAACATGGAAAAAGGTATTTTAAGCTTTTCAAGCTCAGAGGCCAGGGTAATGGTGGCAGAGCGCCCTGCTTCATCATTATCTGGAAGAATGCAAAGACTCAAGCCTTCTACAGGGTGTTCTCTGAGGAAGTTTATAAGTTTAAAGACATTGGAGGTGCCCCCAAGGGATACTGCCCGGTAACCTAAAGTCTCCAGAGACAGAGCATCAAACTCGCCTTCAGTTACAAATACCCTTCCCGGGGTTTTTAAGGTATCAATGTTAAAGATTTGGGACTGGCCGCGCTTTTGAATGCGATCTTCCTTGCTGCTGTGTATGTTGCGCACCATATAGGAATAATCATTGTAGGGAATCACCACCGCCTCCCAGGTTTCCGAACCTGCAGAAAAATTAGGATCAAAACCTAATCTGAAGCGTTTTACTACCTCATCGCTTATGCCGCGCATTTTAAAATAGTCTTTATCAAAGGCATGATCGGCACGCTCTTGCAGGTAGTCGTGATAATTAATAGGCTCAGTTCTGGTTTGTCCTGCATGCCTCTGATAGATCTTGGTGTTATATGATTCAAAATCAGAACCTCTTGAGGCCTTGCCGAATACTGCCGCTCCTTGAGGCTTGGGAACAGTTAAGTTTTCCTCATCATTGGCAGGGCTTATTATCGATGAGAGACTATGATCCTGTGGGGAAGGCCGTGATGTCCCTGCAGCAGGGGACCGATCTTCATTTTCATTATCAATACTGCCGATGATGCTTTTTTTTATAAAAAGCGCAGATCCAAAAGTTGCCGGAGCAGGACGCATCTCATTAAATGCGGTTTTGGGGGTGCCAAATTTTGGAGTTGTACCCAAAAACATTTCACAAGCCTTTGAGTACTGATCCTTAAAGTTTTCCAAATTATATTCAAGTCCTATGAGACTGAAGATATCGTAGGATTTGCCGCAGGCAAAACAATGTACCGTATTGCTTTTTTGCAGATAATGCATGGAAGGGTGCAGATCTGGATGATTGGGATTGAGACATCTGAAATTGGTTCTGATATTAATGCCTTTTCCCATAAGATATTCTGGGAGTTTGGTTTTAAGGTACTCTCTGGTTCTGTCAAACTCGCTCATATTACTTCCTGATAAAACTTTTTAGGCCTCTTCTTATGAAACCCCAAATATTCTTCTGTTGTGCCGGGATCTGCGGGAAAATAAACCTGTTAACTTTGGTTCAGGAATCATCAGTTAAGGTTTTGGTATCGTTTTAATAAATAACAGGTTCAAGTGCTCTGCGCAGGTTTTAAAAGTTATTTACCGCCATGATTCTACCATAGCCTCTAAAATCAAAAGCTGTATTTTAAAAAGCTTTGGCGCATTAAGATCCTAAAGGCATTAAGCTTGCCTTTTTCGTAAGCTAACGGCGCATGAGACTGTGCAGTGCCAGCTCTGACTGTCACGGACGCTGGCCTAAAAAAGTCTCAGGGGCAGTCCCCGCCATTTCTTTTTGTTGTGCTGCAACAACCATAGGGAACAAAACGTGATGGGTTAGAGCATCGACAATTACCTGAACTTTTATCTTTAACGAAGCAGGGCGGAAAGATGCACGTAAAGTAGGGGGATCTTCTGAGTAGAAGGACAAGATCCGTTACAGGAGTTACAGCAGCGGTGTTATAGTAAGACCGCACAGAATGGCAGGCAGTCTCGGGTTCTTGCTGCCTTAAATTAAAGCTGGTGCTTAGTGTGAATAGTCCTCTTAAGGAAGTTTGTATGGATCTGAGATACCTTTTATGGCTTCAAGATTGGCGCAATGCCACCGGCAATGTCTTGACCCCGTTGATGGAGTTTATTTCGGATTTTGCCATTGGCTTTTGGCCCGTGGCCCTCATGTGTTTTGTGTATTGGGCTGTTTGTCACAGGGCAGGGTCATTTTTATTGTTCTCATACGCATGCGCTATCTTGTTAAACGGCGTTTTAAAGCTTACGGCGTGTGTCTATCGTCCTTGGATCCGTGATGCGGTCATTATTCCGGCAGGTGATGCCATCAGGACGGCCACAGGCTACTCCTTTCCAAGCGGCCACTCCACCATCGCAACAGCCATTTACGGAGGCAGTGCCTTATGTTTGTGGAGGGCTTTTAAGTGGCGCCTCATTCCTCTTGGGTTGTTTGGGGCAGTCCTTCTTACCATGTTCTCGCGCAATTATTTGGGCGTGCATACTCCCCAAGATGTGCTGGCAGGCTTTTGCGTTACCTTAATCTTGCTGTTCATCAATTTTAAGATGCTGGAGTGGGCCAACGCCAAGGTTCACAACCGCGATATAAAGTTTGTCCTGACAGGCCTTGTGATCTTGGTGGTGATTGTGTTCTACATCAACCTTAAGCCATATCCCATGGATTACGTGGATGGCAGGTTATTGGTTGATCCTGTAAGGATGATGCCTGATACCTATCAGGCGGTAGGCTCAATGCTCGGGGTCCTGATCGGGTTTTTGGCAGACAAGCGTTTTATTAAATACGAGGTGCAAAGAACACCCAAGGAGTACATTATCGCTGCCATTGCTCTGGTGCCGCTTTATTTTTGGTATATAGGCTTTGCCGGGGCCATACAAGATGCCATTGGCAGATCATGGGCTTTATTTGTCCGTGACTTAGTAATGTACATCTACATACTCATTATGGTGCCCGTTATCATCAAAACCTTGCGTTCCAAAAGTGCTTAGGCTACCAGCAAGGGCAGACAAACTGATGCAAACTTAGGAGAGGTATCTGATGCGTGCGCTAAAAACTATATTCATCAATGGAGTGAAGCTTTCCAAACAGGGAAATTGCTTGAAAAAGGATAGTT
>CAYNSI010000114.1:0-3085 GCA_964399665.1 uncultured Enterobacterales bacterium
TAAGGTACAAACTTCAGGTGGTTAGCTGTAGTAGTACCAAAAATCTACAATCAGGACCAAGATCCAGCCTATACTGTGCAAAGTAATGCCCAGGATGGTGAATTTAAATTCCACGGCAATAAGGCGGGAGTTATTGATATTTCTTGCTATTCTAAAAGTTGTTGCCATCAGAGGGATCAAGGCGACGGCCAGGATGGTAATTTGGGCTCCCTTATGGGACAAGAAGCAGGCAGTAAAAGAGGTTAGAACTGCCGTCAAGAACAAGCAGGAATGATATACAGCGGCAAGTTTGGGTCCTAAGCGTACGGCAACGGTCTTCTTGCCGCTTTGCCAGTCAGTTTCCGCATCGCGCATATTGTTGACATTGAGCACCATAACTGACTCCACCCCAAGACATATGCTTAAAAACGCGGTATCAGGATAGATTTCAAACCCTGAGCCGGAAGCTGAGGTTATCATCAGCTGCGGTCCTATGACTGAAAGGGGACCAAAGAAAACAAAGACTGCAATATCTCCAAACCCGCGGTATCCATAGGCAACCCCCATGGTATATAACAAAGCCGCGATAATAGAAAGGATGCCAAGGAAAAGAAACAAGGCTACGGCATCAAGATTGCTGTTAAAGGCCATGAACACCGCCGCAAATCCTGTTATTGAAGCTGCAGCAATCACCACGGCCATGCCCCGGCGCAGTTGATTTAAGGTAATGTCCCCCTCCATAATCGAGCGCATCGGACCGAATCTGCGATGGTAATCTGCCCCAGAAACGGCATCACCATAGTCATTGGCAAAATTGGACAAAACCTGCAGCAGCATGGCGGTAATAACTATTAACAGAGCCAGGGTCAGGGTGTAGAGATTTACCGCTCCATAGTAAAATCCCAGTGAAGAGCCTACCAGGGTATTGCCTGCGGCAAGAACCAAGGTTCGGGGGCGTGATTCAGAAAGCCACTTTTTAAGCATTTTATCTGTCTAATGTTTGAGTTTACTAAAATCAGGAAGCATAAGGCCTCCTATTGGAGCTGTCGGGGCTGCGATAATAGAGCGGCCGGTCCTGTTGATTTCCACGATCCTAACCTCAAGAGGATCGCCTAATCTTAAGGCACAGTTTCCGTTTACAAGAAGCATGCCTGTGGTATTCGAGCACTCTAAGGCTTCTTTATTTTCTGCAATTAAGGCACAGGGAACAAAGACTGCAGCCCCGTTTTCAGTCAGAATGACCCGAAGACCTCCTCTTACCACGTCAAAGACTTCACCCTTAAAAGTGGTTTTTTTGGCAATTTCAGGCTCCAAATAATCTACATAAAGCCAGTCGGCAACATTTCTTTCAGCCTGCCTGTTGATCTTTCTTGCAGTATTCATGGCCGCAATGGTGCTCTCATCAGGAAGCTTCGGGGCATCAAGTCCCATAATTGCAGCCTTGATAAGACGGTGGTTTATCATATCCCCGTACTTTCTGATAGGTGAAGTCCAGGTGGCGTAGTTCTCCACTCCCAGGGCAAAATGAGGCCCCGGTTTTAAGGAGATTTGGGTATATTCTTGAAGTTTTCTGATTTTATTGTCCAAATAGGTGGATGTAAGGGCGGCGGCAAAACGGCGGACTGCGCAGAATCCTGCCATGGTGGCAATACTGTTTTCATCGGCATCCTCATAGCCTTCATCTTTTAACAGCTTGAGCACTAAATTCTTTTCCCTGGAATCAAAGCCCTTGTGGATATTAAAAATGCCCGTGCCATAGGTTTTGGCAAGGAGATCTCCGCAGGCTAAATTGGCAGCTATCATGGCCTCTTCAACGATTTGATTGGCAATGCGGCGGAAGTTTACTTCTATATGATCCAAAGCCCCATCATCGTTCAGGATAAACTCGTAGTCAGGACGCGGCAGGAAGGGAGCTGCATGCGTACTGCGATATTTATCGCGCACCCTGGCAAAATCGGCAAGTCCCCTGATAACTTTTGCAACATCATCATTGGGGTGGAAGGCATCATTGGGGATCTCTTCTAAAAAGTCCGAAACTTCGTTGTAAATTAATTTGCCGCAGGAGATAATTTCAGCCGGCATAAACTCGGTTTTATCAAGCAGAAGCTCCCCGTCTTTTTTAATATAAAGTCTGCCGACCAGTGCCGGTCTTTTTTCTCCTTCCCTCAAAGAGCAGATATTATCGGAAAGCTCACGGGGCAGCATGGGAATGTTGCAGCCTGGAAGATAAATTGAAAAAGCACGTTCAGAGGCTTCCTTATCAAGAGCCGAATCTTCCTTGATATAGGCTGTGGGATCTGCAATGGCAACGTATAGTACAAAAAAATCATCAGTCTGCTCTAAATAGAGGGCATCATCCATGTCTTCGGTTTTTTCAGAGTCTATGGTGATAAAAGGCAGGGAGGTTAGATCCTGGTACTTGCTGCTGTCCTCATTAAAACTTAAGTCCTCGGTTTGGGGACCGTCAAGCGGAAGATTAAGACCTCTTAGAGATACCAGCCACGGGGCCCTGGGATTGCTGCCTTCACAGACAAATTCATCCAGTGAGGCGCGAAACTCCCCCTGCTTTAAGGCATGGGTGCGCAGGGTGCATATTACAAAATCGCCGTTTTTTAAGACCACAGAAGTGTCCTTTCTTCTGTCGTCAACTTCAATTTGAGTTCTTATGGCAGATGAATCAGGGATTACGGAAAGTTTTAATTTCTTGTCGGCCGAATTTGAAATGGTAAGCCGCCCTACAAAACGTTTTAGGGATGTTTCAACCAGACTTTCCGGGATGGCTCTGCCTCTTTCGTCTTCATCCTTATCAATGGTACAGACTACTTTGTCACCGTGCAGTAATTTTTTCATGTTGGCAGGAGCGATGAAATAGGACTCTCTGTTTGCAGTTTCCAAAAAACCATAGCCGCGGTCGGTTGCGCGAACCTGGCCCTCTTTGCGTATTTTGGCACTTTCAAATTTCTCTTTAAGCTGTAAGAGAGCCGGATCCAAGAGCATAAAATCTCCTAAAGCAGGTGCTGCAGCCCTGAAGCTGTACTGATGTGAAAACCGCACAGAATTATATACTAATATGAGCACAACAACAGGGCTTTTCGCTTTAATGCTC
>CAYNSI010000114.1:3185-7033 GCA_964399665.1 uncultured Enterobacterales bacterium
CGCAACAGTTTAAGAGTAATTAAGATCCTGTTTTGTCTTCAAAAACCCCGAAGTGCCTTCTTGAGAAGGCTACTCTTTGTGCCGCTGACATCAGATGTCTTTGGGGAAGGTTTTCTATAAGCCTTAATCTTGGCAGGAGGCCGGCATTGTTGGCAGTTTGGATGGCAAGTCCCGGGCGGGCATTAAGTTCAAGCAGCATGGGACCTAAATTGCGGTCCAAAACTATGTCCGTTCCTATGTACCCCAGACCCGACATATTGAAGCAGGAAGCTGACAGGGTAAGCACTTCAAGCCATTTGGGAACTTCAAGGGAAAAAAGATTCTTATCAGTGTCAGGATGGAATTGGACAGGCTCATTGTGTTGTACCGCGCGCACTGCCCTTCCTGTTCTGATACAAATTCCCACGCCTACGGCTCCTTGGTGTAAATTGGCCTTGCCGTCTGAAGCAGCGGTGGAAAGACGCATCATAGCCATTACGGGAAAGCCTTGAAACACAATAACTCTGGCATCAGGAACCCCTTCGTAGGAATAATCATTGAACACCGGATCAAAGTGAATCAAAGATTCAATCAGGGCAATATCAGGCTTGCCTCCTAAGGAGAAAAGCCCTGCCAGAATATTTGACAGGTGTCGCCTGATATCGTAGCTTGTGATAGTCTGCCCAGAAGTTTTGATGAAAGTATTGTCAACCATGCCGGTTACCGCGAGGATCCCCTTTCCTCCTGAGCCTTGTGCCGGCTTGATGCAGAATTCACTGCAATCGCCCAAAATTTCCTGAAATCTTTGGACATCGTGCTGATTTTTAATGACCCCAATAAGTTTTGGAGTAGGAACATGGTGCGCCATGGCAAGTTCCTTGGTCTTAAGCTTGTTATCAACCAAAGGATACAGCCTTCTTTTATTGTAGCGCCCTATGTAATTGACATTGCGCTGGTTCATGCCCATGATGCCGTAATGACTCAAAGTCAGGGGACTTGCGTAGGCTTTTAAAAAATTCAACATCTAAAAGTCCCGGGTCTTGTCATCTCCGCCGTCAGGTTTTGGAAGGTCAGCTTCTTTTGCCGGCTCAAAAGTTTTTGCCCCGGCCTTGGTATGGTTTTTAAGATCCAATCTGTCTTTGGTTAGTCTTTCAGCCTCGATAGAGCCATTATTTTGTTTGGCAAGCGTAATTGCGTCAGATAAAGGCTTAAAGCGCTTAAGTTCGGTTAACCTGAATCCGGTATAGTTGCCCATTACCAAAACTGCCGCCAGAATAACCAGCTGAAGTCCCAGGAAGTTAAAGGTAATATGCCGGATCACGGAACTGTTCATGGCAATGTAGGCGCATACTGCCACAAAAAGGGAACCCCCGCCCTGTTTTAATACCTCGCGGCCGCCTTCTTCCTCCCAAAGAATTGACATGCGTTCAATGGTCCAGGACAGGATAATCATGGGAAAGAAAGTTACCTTGATGCCTTCTGTAAGGCCTATTTTGTAGGTAACAAGGGAGATGATGCCGATAAGGCCTATCACGGTGATAATCACTGCCGAGATCCTTGCTACCAGAAGAAGATTAAGATGTGACAGCCAGGATCTTACTATAAGCCCGATACAGACGATAAAGACAAAGCCTATGAGTCCTACGGAAAGGGAGGTCTGCAAAAAGGCCATAGCAATTAGTACCGGCATAAAGGTTCCTGAAGTCTTAATGCCTATTATGATCCGCAGGAATACTACAATAAGCACTCCAATAGGAAGCAGTAAAATACTCTTGAATAAAGACTGTTCTTCAATAGGCAGGGAGTCAATTGACAGGGAAACTACATCCTCTCCCGATGCCTGCATGGTCTCAACTTTCAGGTGCCCTGCCTGAGATGCTGACAGGGTGTTTTTAATAATGGAAAAGCTGACCTGGGCATTACTGCCGCCCTGCACATCAAGAAGCGATCGGTCATGATTTATCCAGATAAGCTCATTTTCCTCAAGCCCCGAGGCCCCGCTATCAGGGTCGAAAATTTCGTAGGTATCATCACTGAATACTGCAACTTTGGAAACTAAGGATCTATTGCGTCTGCCGTCTTCTAAATGCAGCACTCCGACAATGCGGGATGGTATTTTAGCAAGCTCCAGGATATGGGTGAGAAGTTCGGGCTTGGAATAGGCAGATAACAGCAGCGCTGATTCTTCAGAACCTGAGTTAATAAGTGAGATGGCCTGTACCGTCAGGGAAAAAGCTTCAGACGAGCGCATCAGGGCAGTGTCGGCAATACCCCGCATGGCGGTAAGATAGGGCTCAGGCTCCACATTCTGCTTAAGTTCAGGGACAGTCATTGAAGAAGTGCTGGATTTGCCGTCCATTAAAAAATCGGCCCGGTAGTAAAGAGTCTGCAGTCCTACGGGATTGCGCTTGGTCCATTGCACATAGGAGGAGCCGTCTTCATGGTAAATATATGCAGTCCCAAATCCTAAGCTTGCCGTACTCTGCCGAAGCTGGGAAACTCCAGGCTGCAGGGCAGGCAGGGAGAGATCCACCGTTGCAGGCAAAGCTCCTGCAGGCTCAAAATCGACTTTTGCCTCCACCGTCCAGATCTGCCGCATTTGTCCCGGCAGGAAGGGGATCTCAAAAGTGATATGCTGATAGCCCATGAATAACAGCCCGGTTATCAGCAGAATTGCCGTTACGACATAGAAAACTCCGCGGGATACCATTGAGTGCTCCTAACTTTCTCCCGAGGCTGCATCTGCTGAAGCTTCCTTTTTCTTTTGTACTACCGCAGGAAGGGCTTCCTTAGGGTCGGTACTCAGAACATTTCTTGAGGCCGGGGATGCTATCATGCCTGCCTTGGATTCTATTTTGCGGTCATAATCCTCATTGGGATTGATGCCGTTTTTACGGGCAGTCTCATAGGCGCTTCTCATCAGGATCACCTGAACATCAGGAGATGAGGCCCGGGTTCCCTGGATATTGGAACGCGAGACATCCACCACGGCAATATCCTGGATGAGATTACGGCCTATCAGCAGGGCAAATTGCATGAGGCTTCTGTCAATCAGGGTAAATTCTGCGGCTCCTGAATACTCACCTATTTTTACATTTAAGGAAACTACCACGCGTTTTATGGTGCTTTCAGCAGCTGACTGTCTGATTTCTGAAAAACGCACAAAGGGAGCCTCTACCAAAATCATCCTGTCATTGGCCTCAATGTTAAAGCGGTACCACTTTTTGCCGTTTCTTTCAAACATGGTAATATTTTTGGCACTTATTGAGGAGATCGCAGCGCCGGTGTCGATGCGCGCCTCAATCAGGGCATTAGCTTCTCTGACATAGACAAACTCATTTTCACCAAAGTACATTTTGCCGTCGGGAGTTTTCTGCTCATAATTACGCAGAGGCCTTACTCCATTTACCGTAGACATGGTATCGCCGCCTCCCCAAAAAAGTGAGTCTATGATGGACTGGTTCTGCCGCCTTAATGCCTTAAGCTCCTCGAGCATATCAGAGCGGAAACGGCGGTACTCATCATTGCTAAGCTCAAGCTCTGAAGTAAGCTCGCCGATTTTTGCCCTTTGACTTGAAAGTTCCTCATTGACACTTTGAATGGTGCCGTTTATGGCAGCAAGGCGTGATGACGTATCTGCAAGGCTGCCAATTTCTTCTGCGCCAAATGACTGACCCATTACAATCAGGCTGCCTAAGATCAAAGTCCCGGTAAATTTCGGCATTATGCCTTCCTCAGGTTAAACCTCAAATACTGTTTCTATGCCCTTAAAAAGCCGGTAAGTTATGTCCGGGTGCTGATTTTATCAAAACAAAATCGGATCTTGCGAGAAATTGGTTGGATAACCAAGCCTTTCCTGAGGATTTTTT
>CAYNSI010000115.1:0-7029 GCA_964399665.1 uncultured Enterobacterales bacterium
GGCCGAATCATTGGCGGTGGGCTCCCCGTCCTGTGTTTAGTTGCAGTATTTGATGACAGTCTCAGAGAACAAATTTGACGGTTAGGGGAGGCAGACCTCATGGAGGGGACATGCTCAGGAAGCAGAACTTTTGATTAGGAGAAGATAGGGACAAAATCGGGGAGCAAAAGCGTAACAATCTGGCTGAGCACTTACAAATATTAAGTGCAAAGAGCTGTCCGTATTAAGGTGTTAACAAACCTTACTGTCAGCTTATTCCCGTCAGATCAAACTGACGGGACAAGAATTTGTGCCTTATTTTACAAGATAGCCTCCATCAACTGGAATGATGGCACCTCCAAGGTAATCTGAGGCATGAGATGCAAGGAAAATCACCGTACCTTTCATATCATCCCCTGTCCCCCAGCGATTTGCCGGGATCCTCTCGGTTATTTGTGCATAGCGTGGATTATTTTTATCCAACAATGCAGCATTCATCTCAGTTGCCATGTAACCTGGAGCAATAGAGTTGACATTAATACCGCGAGAGATCCAATCATTGGACAATTCTTTGGTAAGCTGAGTTACCCCTCCTTTAGCTGCCGTGTAGGCTGGAACAGTTTGGCCGCCAAACCATGACACCATGGAAGCTATGGTGATGATTTTGCCATAACCCTTCTTGAGCATCTCCTGACCTGCTCTTTGGCAAAGCAGGAATACTGAGTTTAAATTAACATTGATGACCTCATCCCATTCATCCAAAGGGAAAACCTCAGCACTGTGGCGGCGCTGAATGCCGTGAGCGGTAACTAAGATATCAAGGCTGCCTTCTAACTTTTCAAGACATTCATCAAAACAGCGTAAAGTCTCATCTCTTAAGGCCAGGTTGGCCTTAACACCATGACAGTTAAATCCTCGGTCACAAAAGCTTTTTGCAACATCATGCACTTTATCTGATGTCCCGACGATGACAACTTCACAACCTGCTTCCATCAAGCCTTCTGCCATACCAAACCCCAAGCCCCGGGTACCGCCTGTAACTATAGCTTTGCGGCCTGTAATATCAAATAAAGGATGGCTCATATTTTTATCTCCTAAACAAATTATCCTTAAAACAGGGTTACATCATAATTTCCCTATTTCATCAGAGACGGCAGAGCCGTTGACAGCGCCGGGACATAGGAAAACAGTATGGCGCACAATAACTCAACCACTACAAAGGGGAGGACACACTTTGCAACCTTGGCTACTGACTCTCCTGACAGTCCGCAGGCTACAAATAACGTAGTACCAAATGGCGGTGTAGCCTGACCCATGGCAAGGAGAAACACAAATACTAAACCAAAGTGCACGGGATCTACTCCAAACTGAATGGCGATTGGGGCCAGGATTGGACCTAAGATCAGGTTGGTAGCCCCAACTTCTATAAACATGCCGCAAATAGTGAGTAACAACACTATAAGCATCATGAAAACAGCGGCATTAGATGCTACTGACATAAAAGCCTGGGTAACATAAACGGGGATCCTATAGTAGGTTAAGAGATAACCGAACATCTGGGCAGTAACGACTAAGAACATGATATTGGCGGTAGTAACAGAGGACTGTTTGATAATAGTCCAGGAATCTTTGCCTGTTAGTTCACGATAAATCCCCATGCACACTAACACCCCATAAAATACGGCAACTACTGCCGATTCCGTGGGCGTGAAAATTCCTGAATAGATCCCGCCTAAAATTACAATCGGCATCAAAAGAGCCCAGACGGCACTTCTGAAGGCATAAAGAAAGTTTATAAAACTAAATCCGCTTTCTTTGGGGAAATTTTCCTTTTTTGCCTTGATATAAGCCCAGACACACAGAGCTATGCCGCAGATAGCTCCGGGGATCACTCCTGCCATGAGCAGATCTGCAACTGAAGTGCCGGTAACATTACCATAGATAACGAATACCGTAGAAGGAGGGATCACGATACCTAAAGTACCGCCTATTGCCTGCAGTGCTGCAGAGTAGTCCTTAGGGTAACCACGTTTTACCATCTCAGGATACATGATTCCTCCAATAGCAGCTGTAGTCGCAACTGATGATCCCGAAATAGCCGCAAAGAAGGTACAAGCCACAATAGACACCAGAGAAATGCCTCCTGAGATCCAGCCTACAAGATTATCGGCAAAACGTACTAAACGTCTGGAGAGGCCGCCTTTTGCCATCAGATCACCTGCCAGGAAGAATGCCGGTAGTGCCAGCATGCTGAAATTGTCACAACCTGAGAACATCTTTTGGGTGATAAGTGACAGTGAGAGATTGGGATCAATTAAAAGCGCAGTTATTGCAGCTCCCCCTAAAGCCCAGGTAATAGGCATCCCAATGACCATCATTACTACCAAAACTATAATCATGCAAATTGCTGCAAGATCCATAACTTAATCCTCCTTGCCCTGGCCACAGAAATTGATAATCGCTTTGTAAAGCTCAAAAATGCAAGCCAAAGCAGAAAGTAGAAAACCAATACCCAAGATAACGTACATCACCTGCATTGAAAGTCCCATAGCAGGAGAAGTTTGATACTGAGAAACGTCGATCATGCCAAAAGAGGAATAAAAGAAGGTTACCGTAATACCAACGGCAAGAAGTTGGCGAATGATCTCCAGAATTTTGCCCTTTGCACCTGTGAGGTAATTATCGATAATATCGATACGCACCAGTTGCTTTGACGTCACCGCTAAATTTACGCCTATCAAAGTTAAGGTGACATAAAGATAGCGGGAGAGCTCTTCTGACCAGGGAATAGAATAAAACACGACGTAACGGGTCATGGTCTGTACAAAGATAACCGTCATCATTACAATCATGCAAATTCCGATTATGACCTTAGCTATTTCCTGAATACCAGTGAAAAACCTTTGTAACTGTTCCATATCCTCTCCTTAGTCAGCAATGGCTGCAATACGTTGTGAAAGCTCAGCAAATCTTGAGCCGTAACTGTCACGTACTGACTTAGACTTTTCAATAAACCCTGTTTTATCAGGATAAGTAACAACCATGCCCTTACTCTCTAAAGTAGTAATAGCTTCTTTATCCATTTGCCGTGAAAGCTCACGTTCACTAATGCTGGCTTTGGCCATACTGCTGAATACAATGTCCTTTTGCTCCTGTGTCATTTTATTTAAGGTAGCAGGAGACATTACTAAAAACACCGTAGAGTAGCAGTGCTCTGTTATAGCCATATGTTTGTTGACCTCAACAACATTATTTTTATCGATAACGGTTGCCGGGTTTTCCTGACCATCAATTGCACCCTGCTGCATTCCAGTGTAAGCATCGCCCCAGCTCATAGGTACGGCATCAGCACCAAGACTTATCCAAAGATCCTGATGGATTCTATTTTCCATAACTCTGATCCTAAGGCCTGCTACATCATCAACTCCGTTAACATCCCGCCTTGAGTTGGTAAGATTTCTAAAACCTGACTCCCAAACCGCAAGACCGTAAAGTCGCACATTCTCAAGTTTTTGACGCATCTCATCACCAATTTCCCCTAAGAACACTCTATCTGCGTGCTCTGCTGAAGTGATGGTGTATGGCAGATCAAATACTGCAAGCTCAGGTAAAAAATTGACAAGAACAGATTGGTTTACAACGGCAATATCCAGATTTCCCATCTGCACTGACTCAATATTCTCCCGCTCTGTCCCAAGTTGGCCGTTGTGAAAGGTTAAAACTTGGATTGTCCCACCAGAGGCATCGGCAACGTCTTTTGCAAACTTATCCATTGAGATGCCAATTGCTCCATCGGATGCTGATGCCTGCGCCATACGCAGCGTTAAAACTCCACTCTCATCACCGCTGCAGGCGGTAAGAGAAAAAACTGCAGCTAAAAACCCTGCAAGGGTAAATAACTTTGCTTTCTTTAAGTACATAACTAAATCTCCATCACGGCAGTACCAAGGATCCGTCTTGATTACGAGTCTGTGTCCAAGTAGTTACTTCATTAACACAAGGATACTTAAGGGCCTCTTTTTCATTGATCTCAACTCCAAGTCCGGGACGATTATTAGGGTAAACATAGCCGTCCTTAAACTCAGGCAGACCATCAAAAACTTCAAGAAGTGCTCCTTTGTGGTGAGCAAGCTTTTGGATTACAAAATTAGGAGGCTCAATACCAGACCACTCCTGAACCCCAAAATTGGGGGAAGCCAAATCTAAATGAATATTGGCCGCATGCCCTAAAGGCGACATGTCACCCGGGCCGTGCCAGGCAGTTCTTACTCCAAACTCACCTGCAAAAATTGCAATCTTGCGTGCAGGAGTAAGTCCTCCTACTTGTGTAATATGCACCCTGATAAAATCTACTAAACGATTAGCGATCAAAAGACGCCATTCAAGCGGGTTATTAATAAGCTCGCCTACAGCAAGAGGGGTAGCACATTGAGATCTGAAATGCCTGAAATACTCACCTTGATCCAAAGGCAGCGCATCTTCTAAGAAAAATAATTGATAGGG
The DNA here is from genome assembly GCA_964399665.1 of uncultured Enterobacterales bacterium. Taxonomy (GTDB): domain Bacteria; phylum Pseudomonadota; class Gammaproteobacteria; order Enterobacterales; family Succinivibrionaceae; genus Avisuccinivibrio_A. The sequence continues at coordinate 4,483 of CAYNSI010000115.1, forward strand.
TTCTAAAGCCTTCCCTAAGGTTAAGGCTTCAGCAGGACTTATCCTTTCATGAACATCATGAATAAAATCCATTTCAAAGCCGACTTTAAGACGCAGCTTATCAAAGAGATCTACAGTTTTTCTAATGTATTCTCTGGAATTTAAGTAGATCCCATCTAATGCCCCCTTAGGTGCTGCAGCAGGAGCATTTAAGTCCAAGCCTCCGCCGTAACCACCTGATTGCACGCGCAAATGCTTTACCCCTAAACCTTGATAGTATTGCACTTGAGCGACAATTTCCTCTAATGTGGCTCCGTCTACATGACGGTATACCGGAACTGCCTTTCTTACTGCACCTCCCAGCAGCTGATATACCGGCATACCAGCCATCTTGCCTTTGATATCCCATAAGGCAAGATCTACCCCTGCAATGGCATTATTTTCTACGCCCCCGTTACGCCAGTAGGCATTTTGGTGCATTAAAGCCCAATTCTCTTCGATAGCAGAGACATCACGTCCTATTAATAAGGGTTTTAGATACTTTAAAAGATAAGTAGTAACAGCCTCATGACGATAGGAGAAAGTAGCGCAACCTAAGCCGTATAATCCATCTTCTGAGGTCTTAAGCTTGACCACCGTAAGGTTGATCCCTTCCGGGGCAGTATTAATCACCTCAAGATCGGTTATAGTTGTCTGCTTCATATCAAACTCCACAGCTTCAATCTTAAGCAGAATAAAATCCCCTTCCAAAGCGGGGGATGCCTGCATTGATAAACAAAGATAATCTTTGCTGCAGCATAAGTTCTAGCAACCATATGACACATAAGATCCATGGACTCTGTGTTCATAAGAACATTGCAGTTAGGATCCCAACCTGGGTGCAACACAGCACAAAAGCGCGTGTCACACTTTTAGGCATTTTCTACTGTGGAAAATAATATGAAGGTAAGAGACCTTACCTCTCGGTAAAAAGATTTGATTTAACTCACAAAGAAACCCAACTTGTAGGAATTAATGAGCAAATTTACCATACCACTTGGGACCTTTTCCCTTGTACTGAGCTCTAACAACTGGTTCAATAAGTGGTCTTAATAGTACATACGATAAGCTATCCAAAGCATTTGTTAGTGCTCATCCAGAATCGCGGTATCTGTCAGATGACTCTAAAAAGATGGCTTAATTCAGTGGGATTTCTCTTTTGGCAAATGCGCCCCGGATCTCATCGGGGTTCCATTTCCACCTGCAGGTCTCAGGCTGCTCATTGTACTGTTCCATCCACTTGATTATATGATCTGCAAGCTCCTGCCTGTTGTCTGCCCTAAGATCCCTCAAGCAAAGCTTTGCCATTCTTTCGAACATGCTCTCAACAAGATTAAGCCAGGAGCCATGTATGGGGGTCAAGGTAAAATCAAACCTTCCCGGGCGTTCTGCAAGGTAATTGAGCACCTGCTTTCCTGTATGCACATTAAGATCATCTAAAATGATCTTAATGGAAAGCTCCTTTGGATACTTCTCATCTACCATCTGCAAAAACTCAATGAATTCAGCACCTGAGTGCTTCTTTCTGACAATGCCCATAATTTCACCGCTGAACAAATCTATTCCGGCCAAAAGTAAAAGAGTGCCGTCTCTTTGGTGCTCACAATCGCAGGCTTTAACGCCGCCTGGCTTAAAATTAGAAGGAAGATCCGCAGTGATAGATGCTGCTGCCCCAATGCGGAGTTTCTCATCGTGTAAGATGATCCCATCGCCACAGGTCACATCAGCGCTTTTGCCTTGAGCATCAGACGATTTGGTAAATTGCAAGATCCCCGCGATCCTCATGTAAACCAAAAGGACGTCGTCGGCCTTTTTCTCAAATTTCTCATCCTTTTTGTCAAGATAGTATGTGATCTTGTAAGGTTTAATGGAATTATCATTAAGAATTGCGTGTATTTGGGATTTGGAGACTTTGCTAAGATTCGGATGTCCTTGAACTTTACAGTGTTTTCTGACGTAATCAGCCAGGGTGGAGAGCGACCACTGCCCCGACTTAGGCCCATCAGAAAGTTCTTGTGGACATGTGCAGGCAAGATTGATAACCCAGGACTTATCTTCACGATTGATGATGTTGGGACGACCACTGCGATAACCATCCTCAAGCGCAGCTTGTGCCCCATAGTTATTAAATTTCTTGATGGTATTAGCCACCGAAGGCTTTGATAATTTAACAGCCGTGGCAATCTCATCGTTGGTCTTGCCCTGAAGGAGCATTAGAATGATGGCAGCTCTTTGCACTTTCTTTGTATCAGCTGTGCGCGAGATGGCAAGTTGGTTTAAGGTCTCAAGCTCATCAGGCTCGAGCTTGGTTGTGATTTTTCTTGGACGACCTGCCATGGCGAATACTCCTTATTTAGCAGATGGAAGCATTTAGACCGATACAAAACCTGAAAATTTGTGGTCTTCTTTTCAACAGTTCAACTAAAAAATGTGGTTTTGCAACTGTCTTGATCTCAAAGACGATTTGTCTCACCCCACGTGCACATGGCATCTAAAATTGGCATTAGTGATTTACCTCGATCACTTAAA
>CAYNSI010000116.1:0-7016 GCA_964399665.1 uncultured Enterobacterales bacterium
CTTAGCATAAAAACATTATCAACTCTAAGAAAAACCTAAGTATGAATCACTAAGATAAGACCCTAAGGAGGTTTTGCATATTATTTGAAGTGAAAATTTTTAGATGATGGAAGGCTGAATAAGAGCCGGCAATGAGATAATAAGAAGGTTGTTTGCTTAAAACTTAAAAAACTAAGGGCATTGTAATGGATTTAATGTACATCTCGTTGTCTCTTATCATAGGTTTTGTCCTCGGGATAGCTGTGGCCTATGTGGTTGTTACCAAATTTTCTTCCAAACATAAAATTCAGGACGAGCTTACAAGGTCAAGACGTGAGATGGCCAACTCCAAGCGCATGCTTGATGAGTTCCTGGTAAACTCAAGCGGACTTTTTGCACAACTTGCCAAGTCCTTTGTCGCCTACGCCCACTATATGGAGAAGTCAGTAGGAAAGCTCTCACCTGATGCTGTAGATCTCTACTCGGTGGACTTGTCCGCGTTGGAATTTAAGGAGGATAACTCCAGAAGATCCTTAAAGGAGAGTCTTTTGGCCCTGCAAGATCAGGTGGCGAACATCGCAGCAGCTATGGAAGAAGAAAGTACCAGCCATAAAAGTACCTCTTCAAGGGCAGTCACTTCTGATAAGACATCGGGTTTAGATAGCGCAAAAGACAGTGACAAAGCCCTTGTGATCGAAAGAGAGATAGGAGCCGATGCCCCTTCTGTACAAGAGGACAGTAAGAATGATAAGGAAAACCCGGCCCAGGATGTCAAATCCCTGAATGAGAAAACGGAAGAGTACCGGGAGGTGAATGAAAATAACTCTTCTTTGGAGATAGAAGCTTCTGCAAAAGAATTGGTTAAGGTTAAGAAAAAAGAAGCAATTAAGACCGACATCGCTAAAGATGACCAACTGCAGCCTAAAGATTTTGCAGAAACTGAGGAACCTCAGAAGATTTAAAAGTCGCGGCCTCGCAACCATTTAGGTTTTACGGGATGCCGCTTCATACAAGCGGTATCTTTTTACCTGAAATAAGGAGGCTTTTAAAACGGTTTTGGAAAAACCCTCATGTTCCACGGTCTTAAAAAGCACAAGATAAGATCAAAGACAAGGGTGGTTAAAAAGCTTTAGGAGACAAACAGAAAATGATGATGGTCAAAGGTATTTATCGCACAACACTGGCCGCTGCTTTAACTGCGGCAATGATGATGACTGTATCAAAAGCAGGGGCTGCCGATGCCACCCCCCTTATACGAGCCATGGAAAACGGTGCACAGACCCCTTCACTGGCACCCATGCTTAAGAAAACCATCCCCGCTGTGGTAAATATTTCGGTAAAAGGGAAAAAGAATGTCAGGCCGATGCTGAACATTCCTGAAGAATTCCGCTTCATGTTCCCCAACATTGATCGTCCGCGCCAAAGAGAGTTTAGAGCCTTAGGCTCTGGTGTTATTGTTGACAGCTCAAATGGTTATGTAGTTACCAATCATCACGTAGTGGATGATGCTGATGAGATCCGTGTGGCATTAAGTGACGGACGGGAATATGATGCCAAAAAAATAGGCTCAGATCCGCGCATTGATATTGCCCTTTTGGAGCTTAAGGATTTTAATAAGGGCGATTTGACTCAGATCCCCTATGCAAACTCAGATGATCTTGAAGTGGGCGATTTTGTAGTTGCCATAGGCAATCCCTTCGGACTTGGACAGACCGTAACCTCAGGCATAGTCTCAGCTCTTGGAAGAACCGGTCTTAATATAGAAAACATCGAGAATTTTATTCAAACCGATGCTGCCATCAACTCAGGAAACTCAGGCGGGGCCCTGGTTAATCTAAGAGGAGAGCTTATAGGCATCAACACCGCCATTTTAGGACCTAACGGCGGCAATATAGGCATAGGTTTTTCCATCCCCTCTAATATGGTGCAGACTGTGGTTTCCCAATTGCAAGAATACGGCGAAGTGCGCCGCGGCCAGCTTGGGATCACAGGATCAGAACTTAATTCAGACCTGGCAGAAAACTTCGGTTACAAACACAATTACGGAGCCTTTGTAAATTCAGTAATGGAAGGATCGGCAGCTGATGAGGCCGGCATCAAATCAGGCGATATCATAACCTCGGTTGACGGACGCAATATCCAGTCCTTTGGCGAACTTAGAGCTAAAATTGCCACCATGGGGGCAGGTTCCAAAGTTAAAGTCGGGATCTTCCGCGACGGTGAGGAATTTGAACTTACTGTAACATTGCAGGAAGAACAGCAGCTTGAGTCAACAGGAAGTTCAGGACTGTCAGAGGCCTTCAAGGGTGCCACATTGTCAAACAGCGATAAAGGCGGCGTTGAAGTGACCTCTGTTGAGCCCAGATCCAATGCCCAGAGCTTGGGACTTCGTGAAGGTGATATCATAACCGGGGTAAACCGCAGCAATGTTAAAAATCTTAAGGAATTAAGAGAATTAATGAAAAGCAATGAAGGCAGGGTTACTGCCCTGCGCATTCGCCGCGGTGATACCACCATCTTCATAACCATGCGCTAGCATGAATCACTTTTTGAAGGGGCCTGTCCCCTTCAGTAGGGGGACAGGGACTTGAAAAAAAGAAAGCTGTGGCTGAAAATTCTTACTCCTGTAGCAGCAGGCCTGGTAATAGGAACTGCCGTGCTGGCATTCTTCCCAACATTGGGAAGGAATGTGGGAGATTTCATTTACTCCTCAGGACAGCACCCTGATTCCTATTCCTATGCCGTAGCAAGAGCTGCCCCCAGCGTAGTAAATATCTATGTTTCAACCCTAAACCGCGAATACTCCGCTGCCGATCACACTGGAACCATAACCATGTCGGCATCCGGGGTCATTATGACCGCCAATGGTTACATTGTTACCAACTATCACATAGTCCCCTCGGTAAACGAGCCTGATAAGGCCATATGGGCCCAGACCAGGGATGGCAGCGTCTATCAGGCCTTTATCGTAGGCTATGACAGAAGAACTGACATTGCAGTTTTAAAAATTGAGGCGGAAAATTTAAGTCCCATCCCCATGGAATTGGATGAAATCGCCCAAGTAGGAGATGTGGTGCTTGCCATTGGCAATCCCAATAATCTTGGACAAACCGTAACTCACGGCATTGTCTCATCCACCTCTCGTTCAGGATCAGGTCTTTTAACCCGCGAGCAGATGCACATAAGAGAGGGGATTCAGGATCTGATTCAAACCGATGCCCCCATAAATCAGGGCAGTTCAGGCGGTGCCCTAATTAATACCTCAGGAAAGCTTATCGGGATTAATACCGCCTCATTCAATGATGCCAGATACGGCACCTATGGGATAGGCTTTGCAGTCCCTGCCAAGCTTGCTGTGTACGTATTCAATGAAATTTTAAAACACGGCCGGGTGATCCGCGGTTATCTTGGGATTTCAGATGACGGTACTACTATTGTTGATGCCAATACTGTAGGAGTTAGGGTAGGTTATATTGATCCCAACGGCCCTGCTGCAACATCAGCACTGCGCATCGGCGATGTCATAATAGAAGTTGATGACAAGCCCATTGCCAATTTAAGAAATCTCATAGACATTATCTCAAGCACCCAGCCTGGTACTGTCATGAACTTTACCGTCAAGCGGGGGCATAACACCCTGGAGATCCCCATTACCCTAGCCGAGGACCGCTTCTCATTAGATTAGCCTGTCAAGCGCACCTTGGGTTCTACCAATGATGAGAAGTTCTGCAGGTGCGTCTTAAAGGCAGGATCTTTTATCATGGCAAGAAGATTTAAGGCAGCCTTCTGCCCTATGGAAAATCCCTGGTGTACCGAGCAGATAACTCCGGTTTTATCGGCAAGGTCTGCTGAGAGGTCAAATGATACTATCGTAAAATTCTTGTTATGCTCCCTGCTTAAGCGCTCTTTGATCTCAAGCAGCAGTTTAAAGAGAATGGAATTGCAGCACACTACTGCGGTACAGTCGGCAAGATTCAAAAGAAAGCGCTCTATTTCCCTTTTAAACCTGTCATGATGGGCCTCATCGGAGACGCACCATTTGACATAATCATCATTGAAGGCGACATGCTTTTCCAGGAAGGTATGATACATCCCATGGAATTTTTCCAAAGCCTGATAGTTATCGCATACAAAAATCCCGGCAATATGCCTGTGTCCTAAAGATAACAGATGGGAAGTTAAAAGATGGGAGCACTTGCGATCATCGGTGACTATGTAGGGATAGGGAAGATCCCTGTAGTAATTGTTATAAAAAATAATGGGTAAATTAAGCTCATCAAAGCATTTTTTGTAAAGTGACAGATTAGGATTGAGCAAAGAGGCCTTCACTCCATCTACAATAAAACCGTCAAAACCGCTTACCATTAAATTTTCAAGGCAGAAACGCTCATTGGCAAAACGATTGTCAGTAGCATAAATTTTTAAAATAACCCCCCTGTCCCTGAAGACACTTAAAACCCCGCGCTGAAAATCGGCATTGGCATCCTGATCTTGGCCCTGGACAATAAGGGCTACTTTAATTTTGGCATCAGCCTCTTCTTTTAACTGCAGATCATTGCTTTTGGTGACAAGCTTTAAAAAGCACTGCTTATCTATGTAGGTACCGGCCCCGCGTTTTTTATAGATAACCCCCGAATCCGACAGTTCTGCCAGTGCCTTGCGAACAGTAGAGCGGGATAAATGAAGATCCAGGGCCAGCTGATTTTCCGAGGGCAGCCTGTCACTCATGGCAAACAGGTTTTTCTCTATGTAAGTTAGTAAATACTCATGTGCAATATGACTTTTCCGGGCTTTCGGCATTTGGATGCCCCTTAATCGGCACTAAAGCCATCTTGTAATTTTTAACAAAATTTATCAGCTTCATTCTATGATAAAGCACCTAATCAACGCCACTGGCGGGGACTTTTTTTAATTTAAGATGCTGACTTTTGGCAATGGCGAAGACGGACAGAATAATCAGGGCCAAAAATACTACGCAAAAAGCCGAGCTTACAAAGATTCCGTAATTGCCGTCAGAAAGAAACAACGCCCTTCTGAAGTTGGTCTCTATCATATGTCCCAAAACCAAACCAAGCAGAACCGGCAGCAAAGGCAGATCAAGACGCCTTAAAATCCAGGCTGCCAAACCAAAAACCAAGGCCACTGCTATGTCAAAATAACTTTTATTGACACTGTAAGCCCCTGCAAAACAGAAGATGACAATAACAGGACACAGAATAACTTCAGGAATTAGCAGCACCCTGGCAATGATCTTAGTAAGGCACAATCCCTGCAGCAGCATAAAAAGATTTACTGCAATAAGGCCTATCATGATGGTATACATAATGTCTCCATCCGTGGTAAAAAGCCCAATCCCAGGATTAAGACCATTTATCGTCAGGGCAGACAGCATGATGGCAACTGTCGCATCCCCCGGGATCCCCAGGGTCAAAAGAGGAATTAAGGTTGCTCCCGTAACCGCATTGTTGGCAGATTCCGCCGCCACTACGCCTTCTATTGATCCTTGGCCGAATTCTTCAGGTTTTGAGCTGATTCTTTTAGCTCCCCCATAACTTATGGCAGCCCCTTCCGAAGCTCCGGTACCCGGAATGATCCCTACGATGACCCCGATAATTGAAGACATCACAATGGGACGAACCAGCCTTTTTTTCTCCTCCCTGGTAAGGCGTCCCCCATCAAGATCTTTTATTTCAGGCAAAAAGTGAGGCTGTGACACCCTCTGTGCCTTTTCCATAATCTCAACTAAGGCAAAAAGGCCTATGAGGCATACTGCAAGATCAAGACCTAAATAAAGTCTTTCTATCCCAAAGGTAAAGCGGTCATACCCTGTCATAGGATCTGCTCCTACACATGATAATAACAGCCCCAGACATGCCGAGATAATACCCCTTACCAGGCTTTTTCCCGATACCCCGGCAATAATGGTCAGGCCGAAAAGACATACCATAAAATACTCCGCCGTACCAAAGGAGGCTGCAATCTGTGCTGCTGCAGGGCTCAAAAACAACAGCACCAGAGCTGAAAAAATGCCTCCTATGGTGGAGGCGTATAAGGCAAGCTTTAGGGCTGTTCCCGTCCTGCCCTTGCGTGACAGGGGGTAACCGTCAAGCATAGTACAGGCAGCATGGGGAGTTCCGGGAGTATTTATTAAAATGGCGCTTACAGATCCTGCAAAACCTCCGGCACAATAAATTCCCAAAAGAAACATCATCCCCGAGACCACTGATAATTCATAGGTAACGGGAAGAAATAAAATAATACACAGGATCACGCTTAAACCAGGAATGGCAGCAAAGACCATCCCTATTAAAACCCCCAAATTAATCCACAAAAGATTCTCCAGGGTAAAAAGCAGGACCGGGACATTTAGGAGGTATTCCATCAGAACCTCACGTCCAGGAAAAAGTAGAATGCGCCCCAGATAAGACAGGCTGACGATAAAGTTATCAGATAATAGGAGATCCTTGATACCTTAAACCACAAGAGAAAGGCCGTGCAGCAAAACAGCGCGCCCAAAAGAAAATATCCTGAAATTAAGGCAGTAAGATAAGTAAGCACCAGGATAACAAAGATACCAAGAGCTCCCAACTCTTCATCAAGATTGATGGTCTTGTATGCTATTGGTCTGCCACAAAAAAGTTTTATCACATCCTTTATGATAAGAAACGCGCTTAAAATTAAGATGATGAGGGCAATAACCGTAGGGAAAATCCTGCCGTTGATGACATCCCTTTGACTTACCTTAATCTCACTGTCAAGAAGCAGCACCACGATAAGACCTGTAACTGCCATAAAAAGACCTGTTGTCAAATCAACAGGAAAGCTTAACTGTCTTCCTTTAAGCTTCTTAAAACAGGAATTGTAAAGTGCCATCTGCCTTTTCCCAAAGCCCTTACACGGCGATTGCATGAATTAGTGCTTGACTTTTAGCTTCATTTTATTCTTGCTATAGGTATTTGCTTAATAATTCTAAAGCACCAATAGGGGTTGAGCACAGCTCCTTTAATACATTAATTGCAATGATTTCGCCTGTGTTT
>CAYNSI010000117.1:0-7013 GCA_964399665.1 uncultured Enterobacterales bacterium
CGCGAGAGCGGCTTATATCCCCATCGCCGAAGCGAGGGGTTTTACGCCGCAATTGATAAAAACCCGTTTGTTAGTGCTAAATGCTGAGCTAACTGTGCTAAAATCACCCGTCTACCCCTTCTGGGTTTGTGATTGGAAGGGGCTTGTTTTTGTCACAAAAGGAGCGTTTTAATATGGCTTTAACTGCAGAAGATAAGGCTGGAATAGTCAAAGAGTTTGCCCGTTCTGAAGGAGACACCGGCTCTCCTGAGGTTCAAATTGCACTTTTAACCCATAGAATAACTGACTTACAGCCTCATTTTCAGGCCCATAAGAAAGACCACCACAGCAGACGCGGTCTTTTGCGCATGGTAGCCCAGCGCCGCAATCTGCTTGATTACCTCAAGCGCAAGGACTATAACCGCTACACTGCGATAGTGGAAAAGCTTAAGCTGCGCCGCTAGGACAGGGGGGCGGTCATGAAGACCGCCCTAACTTTAGGACAGAATTGTCCTTTAGTATTGGTATTATCAGGCTGTCCGCCCCAGACAGCGGCCCCTTGCGGGTGTTAGGGGAGGCTCATTTGAGCTAAAAAAGAAAAATCAGGCTTAAATTTAAGCTTAAAAGCTTCTAATAAAAAATTAGGGGCGTAAGGAGATTTACATGAATTTACAGCCAATTACCCGTACTTTTAAGTATGGCAGGCATACGATTACCCTGGAAACCGGAGCCATAGGAAGACAGGCAGATTCTGCTGTCATGGCTTCCATGGATGATACTACTGTTTTTGCCACCGTTGTCTGCAACCGCCGTGAGTCGGTGGCAGGCCGTGATTTTTTCCCGCTTACCGTTAATTACCAGGAAAGAGGCTATGCCATAGGCAGGATCCCCGTGTCTTTTTTCAGACGCGAGGGCAGGGCTTCAGAAGGGGAGACTTTGATTGCAAGGTTAATCGACCGTCCCCTGCGTCCTTTATTTCCCGATGACTTTGTCAATGAAGTTCAGGTGGTTGTCACAGTGATGTCGGCAAATCCTGAGATCCCCACGGACATCATTTCCATCATTGCCTCATCAGCTGCCCTTGCCACATCAGGTCTGCCGTGGAATGGTCCTTTGGGGGCTGCAAGAGTAGGCTATGTCAACGGACAGTATGTGCTCAATCCTTTAACCTGTGAAAGTTTAAAATCAGACCTTGATCTGGTGGTGGCCGGCACCTCAAAGGCTGTGATCATGGTCGAATCAGAGGCCAATATTCTTCCTGAGGATGTCATGCTCGGGGCGGTAATGTTCGGGCATGAGCAGCAGCAGACGGTAATAGATGAAATCAAAGCTTTTGCAGCTGATGTTAATCGTCCCGTCTGGGATTGGGTTCCCCCCGCAAAGGATGAGGAGCTTATTGAGGCAGTGATCTCAAGTGCCAAAGAAGATGTCGGCGATGCCTTTCATATTGTCGATAAGCTTCAAAGACAAAATCGTCTTGCCGAAATTGAAGCTGCAGTTCTTGAGAAGGTTAAAGCACAAAAAGAAGAGTGGGCTGAAAAAGATCAGGAAATATCCAAAGTCCTCTTTGAATTGGAACGCGATATTGTAAGAAAAAGAATTTTAGCAGGTGAAAAGCGCATCGACGGCAGAACATTGAGGATGATTCGTCCTATTACCGCAGCTGCCGGGGTCCTGCCGCGTACCCATGGTTCTGCTCTGTTCACCAGGGGCGAGACCCAGTCCATTGCAACCTGTACTTTAGGTTCCGAGCGTGACGCACAGACTTTGGAGGATATGACAGGATCCCGTTCGGATCGTTTTATCCTGCACTATAACTTTCCGCCTTACTGTGTCGGCGAGGTGGGTCTTATAGGATCTCCCAAACGCCGTGAAATAGGCCACGGCCGTCTTGCAAAACGCGCCCTGCGTGCGGTACTGCCCTCTGCGGAGGATTTTCCGTATACGGTACGTGTGGTATCAGAAATTACCGAGTCCAACGGCTCTTCTTCCATGGCTTCAGTGTGTGCAGGATCTTTGGCTCTGTTTGATGCCGGGGTTCCCTGCAAAAATCCTGTTGCAGGTATTGCCATGGGACTTGTCAAGGAAGGATCTGAGGTTGCCGTCCTAACCGATATCATGGGCGATGAAGATCACTTAGGTGATATGGACTTTAAGGTGGCAGGGACCACCGAGGGTGTGACCGCTTTGCAGATGGATATCAAAACCGACGGCATTACCCGTGAGATCATGCAGCAGGCTTTAACCGATGCCCATGCTGCCAGGATCCATCTTCTTAACATCATGTCCAAGGTTTTATCAAAGCCGCGTGAGCAGCTGTCCCCCTATGCCCCGCGCATTGCCTCAACCAATGTACCGCCTGATAAGGTCAAGGATATTATCGGAAAAGGCGGGGCTAATATCAGAACCTTGCAGCTTGAGACCAATACCGTCATTGATATCAATGATGAAGGTCTGGTACGAATTTCTGCTCCCACCGAAGAGGCTGCCAATGATGTTATCAAGCGCATTGAAGACATGCTTGTTGATGTAGAAGTCGGCAGGGACTATGACGGCAAGGTGGTCAGGATCACTGATTTTGGCGCCTTTGTGAACATTCTCCCCAACCGCGACGGCCTGGTGCATGTCTCTCAAATCGTCGATGACAGAGTTGAGAATGTCGGAGATTACCTGAGGGTGGGCGACAATGTCCGCGTCAGGGTCCTTGATGTTGACAGCACGGGAAAGATCAGATTGTCCATTAAGGCGGTGATGAATGAGAAAATGGCCGGGCTTGCAGCAGATGCAGGACAGGCAGGGGAACCTTAAGGTTTTAACTGCTTTTTAATATTAAAAGGTAAGCCGGTGCTGCCCGGTTTACCTCAAGGGTTTTGTACCATGCCTACAAGAGAGCATTTTTCTTCGCGTCTGGGATTTCTTCTAATAACTGCAGGTTGCGCCATAGGCTTGGGAAATGTCTGGCGCTTTCCTTTTATTACCGGTCAGTACGGCGGTGCGGTCTTTGTCCTAATCTATATCGGTTTTTTACTGTTTTTCGGAGTCCCCCTTCTTACCATGGAGCTTGCTGTGGGGCGTGCCTCAAGGCAAACTTTGGCAGGATCATTTGAGGCCTTGTCTTCTGCAAAGTCAAAATGGCGTTATCACAAATGGTGGATGATTGCAGGCAATTATCTTTTGATGTCATTTTACTCCGTGGTCACAGGGTGGATGCTTTTTTATTGCATCAAAGGCTTTACCGGAGAATTTGGTGTTAATACCCCGGCTGAAGAATCAGGGGCACAATTTGGGCAGATGCTCTCATCTCCTGCCACTATGCTGGTTACAACCATAGCGGTGGTTGCAGTTGCCTTTGGGATCTGTGCCTCGGGTCTTAGAAAGGGCGTTGAGCGCGTAACCAAGCCCATGATGCTGCTGCTTTTTGCGCTTTTGATCTTTCTTGCCATAAGATCCTTTACCCTGGAGGGGTTTGATGCAGGTATTGCCTATTATCTTGCTCCTAATTTGGACAGCATAGAAAAATACGGCATTTTGGAGGTGCTCTCCGCTGCCATGGCCCAATCCTTCTTTACGCTGTCAATAGGTATTGGGGCAATTCAGGTCTTCGGCACCTATATGGATACCAGACGGACTTTGCTGTCTGAATCTATAAGCATTGCGATTTTAGATACTACCGTGGCCTTTTTGTCAGGATTTATTATTTTTCCGGCTTGTTTTAGCTATGCAGTACAGCCTGATCAGGGGCCGAGTCTTATCTTTGTTACCCTGGTGTCAGTATTTTCCAATATGGAAAACGGTGGATTCTGGGGAGGCTTTTTCTTCATGTTCATGCTCTTTGCTGCCATGTCAACACTAATTGCGGTATTTGAAAATATCGTGGCAATTTGCATGGAGTTATTCAGAACCTCAAGAAGAAAGGCCGTGATGATTAACTTTGTGGCGATTTTAGTCTTTAGCATGCCCTGTCTTTTAGGTTTTAACATTCTGTCCGATGTTCATCCTATGGGCGGGGAGTCGACTTTTTTGGATCTTGAGGATTTTATTGTCTCCTACAATATTCTGCCTTTAGGGGCCATGTGTTATGTAGCCTTTATTACCTGGCGCGGCGGATGGGGCTTTGATAATTACCTGACAGAATGCAACCGCGGCAAAGGCCTGAAACTTCCAAAATGGGGAGTTACCTATTACCGCTTTGTACTGCCGGTGGTGGTTTTCCTGTTGGTGGTAAATTGCTACGTTACGGTATTCGGTTAAGTTAAGAAGTTAAGGATTTGGTATGGAGCGTGAGCAGTTCTCCACAAGATTAGGTTTTCTTTTAATTGCCGCAGGCTGTGCCATAGGTCTTGGCAATGTCTGGAGGTTCCCATACATCACAGGCTTATACGGCGGTGCCGTATTTGTAATGGTATATCTTGCTTTTTTGCTTTGTGTAGGCATGCCCATTTTAACCATGGAGCTTGCAGTAGGCAGAGCCTCAAGAAGAAGCCTGGGGAAATCTTTTGAAGTTTTAACCCCGGGATCTGCCTGGCGTTACAACAAATATTGGATGATCCTGGGAAATTACATTCTCATGGGCTTTTACGGGCTGGTCACAGGCTGGCTGCTTTATTATGCCGTAAAGATAGGTCTGGGATCTTTTGGGCAGAGTGTCGGACAGGAGCAGGCAGGAGGCTACTTTAATGAGCTGCTCTCCATGCCTCTTACTCAATTTATCTGTGCCTTTATCGTAGTGGCAGGATCTTTTGGTGTTTGTGCCATGGGGCTTAACAAAGGAGTGGAAAGAATTACCAAGCCTTTGATGATTATGCTTTTTATTCTGCTGTTTTTTCTTGCAATTCGGTCTTTCTTTTTGGAAGGCTTTGGCGATGGGATGAGATACTATCTGTTCCCAAGCTTTGAGAATATGCAAAAAGAAGGCATTTTAAATGCCGTGGCAGCTGCCATGGGACAATCCTTCTTTACTTTGGGTCTTGGGGTAGGATCCATTCAAATTTTCGGATCTTACATGAACCGCAATTACACTTTAGGTTATGAGGCAGTATCCATCACGGCTTTAGATACTCTGGTGGCATTTTTGTCAGGGGTTATTATCTTCCCGGCCTGCTTTACCTACAATGTTGAGCCATCCCAGGGACCAGGGCTTTTGTTTGTCACATTAGTTTCCGTATTTACCAATATGGAAAACGGGGCCTTCTGGGGCTGTTTATTCTTTATCTTCATGCTGTTTGCAGCAGTTTCCACCCTGATTGCAGTGTTTGAAAATATTATTGCTATTTGTACGGAAATCTTTGATATTTCAAGACTAAAATCTGTGATAATCAACTGCATTGTCATAATTGCTCTGGGGCTGCCATGTCTTTTAGGGTATAACATTTTAAGTGACGTACATCCTATGGGGGGTAATTCCACGATTTTGGATACTTATGATTTTGTACTGTCGCAAAACATCTTACCCTTTGGAACTACCTGCTATATCCTCTATGTGACTTTAAAGCGCGGCTGGGGTTTTGACAATTACCTTGACGAAACCAATCACGGCAGGGGTTTTAAAATCTCAAAAAAGGCAGTGTGGTATTACCGTATTGTGCTGCCCGTAGTGATTATGGCTTTGTTTATTCAAGGCTATGTAGGAATTTTTGGATAAAAAATTATGTCCGAACGTGAGCAGTTTAAAACCCGTATAGGCTTTTTATTGATTGCCGCAGGCTGTGCCATTGGTCTTGGCAATGTCTGGCGCTTTCCTTATATTACCGGCACTTATGGCGGAGCAATTTTTGTATTTATTTATTTGGCCTTCCTTCTTGGGGTAGGCATGCCGCTTCTTACCATTGAGCTTGCCTTAGGACGCGCAGCCAGGCGCTCGATTGCCCGTGCCTACGAGATTTTGGAACAACCCAAAACCTACTGGCATTACAATAAGTGGTGGCAGATCCCCGGATCTTATATCCTGATGTCCTTTTACGGGCTTATCACAGGCTGGCTTTTGTACTATTGCATAGGCTTTTTCACCGGCAGCATTTCCGGCATTTCCACCCAGGAGACTGCCTCGGTAAAATTTAGCGATTTGCTCGCCGATCCATTGGTGATGTTTGTGTGTATGGCAACCGTCATCTTTGTGTCCTTTGCGGTGGTAGCCATGGGGGTGGTGCGCGGCATTGAGCGGTACACCAAGCCTTTGATGATCCTTCTTTTTATTCTGCTGTTTTTCATGGCAGTGCGCTCGGTAAGCTTAGACGGTTTTGAAGCCGGTATGGAATACTATTTAAAACCCGATTGGTCAAAGCTTGAAGAGCACGGCATCATGGAAGTCTTATGGGCAGCTATGGGACAATCCTTCTTTACCTTGTCCGTAGGACAGGGTTCCATTCAGATCTTGGGCACCTACATGGACAAAAGGTATACCTTGATGAAGGAGTCCTTGTATATCTGCCTTTTGGACTCCATAGCAGCCTTGCTGGCAGGAGTGGTGATCTTCCCGGCCTGTTTCAGCTACGGAGTGCAGCCTGATGCCGGTCCCAGCCTGCTGTTTATTACCTTAACTACGGTATTTTCCAATATGGCAGGAGGCGCTTTCTGGGGCGGTCTGTTCTTCCTGTTTATGCTCTTTGCGGCCGTATCAACTCTCATTGCGGTATTTGAGGGTATTATCTCCATGTTTATGGATTTATGTCCGGTATCAAGGGTCAAGGCGGTGGCGATAAACTTCTGCATTATTATGCTGTTATCCCTTCCGCCGCTTTTAGGCTACAATCTGCTCGATTATATCCATCCATTAGGCGGCAATTCTACCATCCTTGATTTTCAGGACTTTTTGATTTCCAACAATATCCTGCCGGGCGGTTCACTGCTTTTTGTGCTCTTTATTACCTGGAAGAGCGGCTGGGGCTTTAAAAACTACCTTGCCGAAGCCAATACCGGTGATGGTCCTAAAATCCCCATGGGGCTGTTCTGGTACTTCAAGTACGTAATGCCGGTGATAATTGCCGTGCTGCTTTTAGCAGGTTATGTCAATCTTTTTGGTTAACAGAGCCATTGTA
>CAYNSI010000118.1:0-6963 GCA_964399665.1 uncultured Enterobacterales bacterium
CATTGCAATCAATAGCAAAAATAGCACCGCCTGATTTTGTGATCTCTGATCTCTTAAAGATCGTAAGCCGTAGAAGAAAACTCCTTTCCTGCAAGCTGTGCAATTGTAAGGCTCCGCTATATTCCTTAAAGGATTTTTACCCAACAAACCAAAAATTGACACTTTTAAAAACTTTTATTGCCAACTTCATGGAAATAAATAATAATTAGCGCTCAAATAATTTTGGACACGAATTCCTACCATAGATAGATACACATAAAGGATGGATGTTATGGCTGTGAAAAGAAAAACCAAGGCAGGATCAGATGATTCCAATCTTGAGCCCATGGGCCCCCTTGCGATAGCAGGAGTGCAGCCTTATAAGGAAAAACCCGGCGAAGAATACATGAATGATGCTCAAAAGGATCATTTTAAGAAGATCCTCTCTGCCTGGAGAGATCAGCTGCGCAGCGAAGTTGACAGAACTGTGGACCATATGAAAAATGAAGCGGCTAACTTCCCAGATCCTGTGGACAGAGCCTCACAGGAGGAAGAATTTGCCCTGGAGCTTAGAGCAAGAGATCGCGAGCGCAAGCTTATCAAAAAGATTGAAAAGACCCTTCATAAGATTGATATGGATGAATTCGGCTATTGCGAGCATTGTGGTGATGAAATAGGCATCAAGCGCCTTGAAGCCCGTCCTACCGCAGATTTGTGCGTAGACTGCAAAGCTTTGGCAGAAATTAAGGAAAAACAGCTCGAAGGCTGATCCTCTTTTTCTGATCGGTTAAAGCCTGAGGCAGATCACAGCCTGTGTATATTACGCGCTTTGCACCTACTCCATCCGGGAGACTGCACTTAGGCTCAATAACTGCTCTTGTTGGAGCATACCTGCGCGCCCGATCTCAAGGCGGCAGATTCCTTCTTAGAATTGAGGATTTGGACTTTCCAAGATGCCGCAGTGAATATACTGCAAAGATCCTCAAAGATCTCGATGAACTAGGCATTATCATCGATGATAAAGTCTATATCCAAAGCGAGCACCTTGATTTTTACCACCATCACCTCAGAGAAATTGCCAAACTTCAAGAAAGCTTTTACTGTAACTGCACCAGGGCAGAGCTTAAGGAAAGAAAGTGTACCTGTAGAACGCAAAACCTGGCAAAAGGTGCCCTAAAAGTTATCCTGGATATTCCCTCGTCATTTGAAGATAATCTGCGCGGTATTGTTGCCAATAGTTTTGAAACCCCGGGGCTTCTTACCGTTAAAAGGCGGGATAATCTTATTTCCTATAATTTAGCCTGTGTTTTGGATGATGCCCTATCAGGAATTACCGAAGTAGTAAGGGGTGCAGATTTAATTATCACCGTTCCTTTGCAGCTTGGACTTATCAATCTTTTAAAGTTAAAAAAACCTGAGTATTTCCACCTGCCTTTGGTACTTTTTAAAAACGGCAGAAAGTTGTCCAAGCAAAACCATGCCAGGGCAGCCTTAGATTTTTTAAGTCCCTGTGAGGCTCTTATAGCATCTTTAAAAGTTTTAGGCCAGGATCTTGGCAATGTTCAATCCTGCCATGACCCCAAAATCATTCTTGATAAGGCAGCTGTCCGTTTTGACCCTGATAAAATCCCCAAAAACGATGTAATCATGCGACAAAACGCATGAAATTAAAACAGATGCAGTATAATACCCAAAATTTTTACGGTTAATTTGCGAGGCTTATAAAAATTTCCCTTTTAAATCCAAATCTTGATGAGTTATTGGCACAGCATAAGGCATCTGTCAGGAAAAAAGGCCGGACCCAGCTTGTTCTTACCAGGGAACAGCATCCGATACGTGCGGAAAATTTTTCCAGGGCAGCATTAAAAACCTGTGAAACCTTAAGAAAAAAGGGGTACAAGGCTTACCTGGTCGGAGGCTGTATCAGAGATCTGCTCCAGGGCATCACCCCTAAGGACTTTGACATCGCGACAGATGCCACTCCTGAAAAAGTCCACATGATCTTCTCTGCCTCCAGGATTATCGGCAGGCGTTTTAAGATAGTCCATGTACTGTACCGCGATGAACTGATTGAAGTTACCACCTTCAGGTGCCAGCAGAATAACAGCAGCAAGAATACGGTATCCGACGATCAGGGCATGCTTCTTCGGGATAACACTTACGGCAGAGATCCTGCCGAAGATTCAGACCGCAGGGATTTTTCCATAAATGCAATATACTTTGATCCTGAAGATGAAAGCCTTATAGATTTTCACGGGGGGCTTTTTGATTTAAATCATCAGATTATCGATATTATAGGAGATCCCAAAACCCGCTATGCTGAAGATCCCGTGCGCATGATAAGAGCGGTCAGATTCAAGGCCAAGCTTGGGTTTGAGCTTTCCAAAAGGACTGAAAAGGCCATTTTTGAACAAAAAAATCTGCTTGCCAACATCTCCAATGCCAGAATGTTCGATGAAGTAAATAAGCTTTTCCTCTCAGGGCACGGGCAGGCATCCTTAAATGAGCTTATTTCCTTTGATCTGTTAAATCTTCTTATGCCCTCACAAAAGAGCATTGTAGACAGCAGAGAGTTTCATGATTTTGTAAACTATGCCCTCCAAGCCTCCGATGAAAGAACCTCACAAGGACGCAAGAACAAGCCTTATTTCCTCTACGCAGTTTTACTGTTCACCAAGGTAAGAACACTCATTGAAAAGTACACTGCTAAAACGGGAGATTTTGAATGCTCTGAAGAACTTATTGGCAAAGCAGCCTCACGAGCTTTGTATGACCAAAGCAGTGCTACTGATATTCCTTCGGTCATTTACAATGACATCACCGAGCTTTACCACCTCTATTTTTCACTCTTTTCAGAATATATGACAAGGGATGAGCTCAATGAAATTGTCAGTAATCCACGCTTTAGGGCATCCTTTGATCTTTTGAAGCTAAGGGCCCATTTTGAAAGTGATTTACAACCCTTTGTGGAGTTCTATAAACCCTATTATGACGAAAGCTCCAGAAAATCTGAAGAACGTAGAAAAAAACGTCTGGAAAAAAGAAATGAAAAGAGCAGGTTAAAGCGGGATTCGGTAAGAAACTATCAGGAAAATGCAGGTTCCAAGACCTACTCATCAAAAAAGAACGGCTTTGAATCTGACACTTCACAACAGCGGCAGGAAAGACTGGAAAAAGCCAGGGCATGGCGTCTTGCCATGAATCTTGATCCTTAAGATGGCTTCAAGAACTTTAATAGGCCTGGGATCAAACTTAGGCGACAGTATCAGTATTGTAAAACAAGCAATTGATAAGGTCTGCTCGCTTGACAAGGTATCCTTCCTTTCAGGCGGCGCGCTTTATAAAACCAGGCCCTGGGGATTTGAAGAGCAAAATGATTTTATCAATGCGGTGATCTTGGTTGATCTTGGACAGGATCCTGTAAGTTTTCTTGAGTGTCTTCAGAAAATAGAGCAGGACTATCACCGCAAAAGAACCAAGGAACGATACGGTCCCAGAACATTGGATCTTGATATTCTCGATATAGCAGGGATCATAATGAACGATAAAAAGCTTACCCTGCCCCATCCTAAGGCCGCCTTAAGGGCATTTGTGATAAAACCCCTTTTTGAACTTGACCCTCAATTTGTGTTTGCAGACGGTAAAAGTGTCAGAGATTTGATTGCCAAACTGCCGGGGTACGAGCTTGACGGGGTAGTCAAGATTAAGGATTGATATGGCAGCAGGATTGGATATAGGTTTAATTGCAGGTCTTGGCAATCCAGGCACTAAATATGAACACTCAAGGCATAACATGGGCGTAGATCTGCTCATGATGTTTGCCTGTCATTACGGCATCAATCTTACCCCTGACAGCAAATTTTCAGGTCTTACGGCAACAGCTCTAATAGAAGGACAGGAGATCCATCTTCTCTTTCCTACCACCTTTATGAATGAATCCGGAAGAAGTGTCGGAGCGTTGTGCAGGTTCTATCGTATTGAACCTAAAAGAGTTTTGATCCTTCATGATGAACTTGATCTTATTCCGGGGCAGATCCGTTTAAAATTCGGCGGCGGCCTTGCAGGTCACAACGGCCTAAAAAGTATTTACAGCCATTTTGGTAATGACTCCGACTTCTGGCGTCTTAGAATTGGAATCGGAAAGGCCCCTTATGATACCTTAAGTCATGTTTTGGGAAGACCTGCTCCAAAGGAAAAGGAATTAATCAAAGAAGCATTGGATTGTGCGCTTGAAGGGCTTATCTGCCTGCTTGGGGAAGGTCCTGAAAAAGCCATGCAGAAAATTAACGGCTTCAAGGCTGCAAATATTTAAAAGGAGTGTTCCTGATGGGTTTTAACTGCGGTATTGTCGGACTGCCCAATGTCGGCAAATCAACCTTATTTAATGCCTTAACTAAGGCAGGAATTGCTGCTGAAAATTTTCCTTTCTGTACCATTGAGCCCAACACCGGCATAGTCCCGGTACCAGATCAGAGGCTCTCTGCCATAGCCGATATTGTCAAGCCGCAAAAGATAGTCCCTGCTGCCATGGAGTTTGTCGACATTGCCGGCCTGGTAAAGGGAGCTTCCAAGGGCGAAGGATTGGGCAATCAATTCCTCATGAACATCAGGGAAACTGATGCCATAGCCCATGTGGTACGCTGCTTTGACGATGACAATGTAATTCATGTCTCAGGCATGGTTGATCCCATATCTGATATTGAAACCATAAATACCGAACTTGCCTTAGCAGATCTTGAAGTATGCATAAAAGCCCTTACTCGTCTTGAAAAAAGGGCCAGAACAGGAGGCGACAAGGAAGCCCTCCTGCAGGTTAATGCTCTTGAAAAAGCCCAAAATGCTCTTAACAAAGGGATCATGTTAAGAAGCCTTGAGTTTTCCAAAGAGGAACTTCATGCCCTCAAAAGCTTTAATTTTTTGACCCAAAAGCCCGTGATGTATGTTGCAAATGTCAGTGAGGACGGCTTTACCAATAATCCCCATCTTAAGATCGTTGAAGAATACGCCTCAAAAGAAAAGTCGGCAGTAGTTGCCATTTCAGCTGCCATAGAAGCAGATCTTGCATCCATGGAGGATGAGGAACGCCTTGAATTCATGGAAAGTATGGGACTTGAGGAGCCCGGGCTTAACCGGGTTATCAGAACAGGCTATAGGCTTTTGGGACTGCAGACTTTCTTTACGGCAGGACCTAAGGAAGCAAGAGCCTGGACCGTCAGGATTGGTGCTACGGCAGCAGAGGCTGCCGGCAAAATCCACTCAGACTTTGAAAAGGGTTTTATCAGGGCTCAGACCATTTCCTATGAGGATTTTATAAGGTTTAAGGGTGAGGCAGGAGCAAAAGAGGCCGGGAAACTTCGCTCTGAAGGAAAAAATTACCTTGTCAAGGATGGAGATATTTTTGAATTCCTTTTCAATGTATAAAGCCCTCTGCCTCAGGCTTAAAGGGCTTTTTTGACCTGACAAAAATCAAGGGGGAAACCTTATTTTCAGGATTCGTGCGCCAGCCTCTCCTTTCTTAACATGTCACTGATAGCAGCATGGGTGGCATCGTTTACCAGGAAGAGATCTCCTCTTATCTGCTCTAAGACCAGCTCTCCTGCGTTCGAGTTCATGGATGCCAAAAGCCCGTCACGTTTCGATGCTCCCATACACACCATGCGCACGTTAAGAATGTTGCACAAACGCGGGATCTCCTCATCGACTCTTCCTATTAGAACATGAGTATGCTCTTCGGGAATATCATGTTTTTCTGCATATTCATTGAGGAGCAGATGATGGACATCCTTTCTGGTCAATTCTCCCAAAGAGTGCCTGAAGACCGGAGGAGTCGAAGCAGAACTGGCACCCGAGGACCGCCCCCTGTGACGGGGGGACACGCAATTGACCACATGGAGCTCACCATTGAACTCATCGGCAAAAACCCTGGCGGCATAATAGAGCACTTCATCCATGTCTTTTTCGTGATTTGCTTCCTCAAAATCTATGGCAAGCAGGATAACTCTTCCTAATACCTGAGTGGCATGAGTATGCTTGACCACCAGCAGCGGAACATCGATTTTACGCATAATCGCGCTGTCTATAGGGCTTATAAAGAGATCTTTTATGGTATTGCGCCTGTTGGCAGAAATAATAGCTAAATGATACTCTCCATCATGCGCCTCCTTGATAAATGCTCCGGGGACGTCTTTAGAAAAAATTACCTTGGGAATAAAATTTTTTATATTCGGATGCGACTTTGCCACTGCCGCTAATTCCCGCTTGGCACTACTTTCCAGGCTTTGTTTTGCTGCATCATCAAATTCGTTAATGATACGACATGCAGTAACTTCTATTTCAGGCATGAACCTGGCACAGTCCGAAGCCCTTTCCATGGCAGGCTGAAGATCCGTATTCGGCTTTAACAATACCAGTATTTTATAGTTCTTCATAGGCTCACCTTATTCCTTATCCATGCCGGCAAAAATTACTGCCTTTATTTTGTAATAATTCCCAAGGTTCAGTAAAGAGTGCGGCATAACATTCCTTACCGTACCTTAGTTTGCCTTAGTTTGTTCCAAGGCGCAAAAGCGTACCCTAAGTTTGACAGCACCCTGACAAAAACAGGTTTTCCTCCCTTATGTGCTTATTATCTAACTTAAAGTACCTCTTTTTACAGCAGATATGTTCATATTTTAAGACTTGTTAGCCAAATCCACAAAGCCCCCGGACTGCTGGTACTGCCGACTCCGCAAGGGATGAGTTTAATTCAATATGACTACGATCCTAACGGTAATCCAACTTACAAGGCTAATCTGCCTTAAATTTTGGCAGGAGATCTTTTGCAAACGGCAGCTCTTATCTTTTTGGGTCATCGGCCTTTAAGCTTGTCAAGCTGCTCTTCTGTCAAAGACAGCTCTTCTAAGCGCACCACTTCTTTGAGCATTGAGGGCGTTCTTTGTTCATCCCTGTGCGGCTCTTTGACGATCACCATGACGCAGGGCACAA
>CAYNSI010000119.1:0-6920 GCA_964399665.1 uncultured Enterobacterales bacterium
AAATGTGTTCAACTCCGCTCGAGTCCCTGGACATATTAGGTCAGTTTTTTTCACACGGTGAAATTCCTTACGATGTCAAGGATTAAATCATGTAATCACCCTGGGATCTATATGATTTGACAGTGATTTGTGTTATATTTTTACGGTCTTAAGGAGTGCATCAACTTGGGGATTAACTTTAATTAATCTATTGATAGCATGATTATGAGCACTTTTGGAGGAGGAGATAGGTATGGCAGAAGAAATCAGGGAGGGTCAGTTCAGTAAATGGCATCAGATGCGCCGCCTTGAATTTATCGACTTTCGTCTGACAGCAGATGGACGTATTAACCGCAGGGATCTGGTTGATTTTTTCGGCCTGTCCATACCTCAGGCAACATTGGATTTTTCCCGTTATCAACAAATGGCAGGCGAAGCGGAGCCCCCGCGTAAAAATCTTGTTTATGACCGCCATGTGAAAGGTTACATCAGAACAGAAGATTTTAAGCCCCTGTTCCCCAAGGTCTGCTCACCTGATAGTTACTTAAGGGATCTTATGGCCATCTCCCATGGGGATTTGCTCAAAGTCCGCGCTTATTTTGGTTTTGTTCCCAATGTGGCGGTAGCATGCTTTGGCCCAGTCAACAAAGCCATTGACCCTGTCGTCATGTCCAACCTGTTATGTGCTATTCACGGCCGCAAAGCCGTTCATATTGTTTATCTTGATGAGACCTCCATAAATCCCGTGGACTGCTTGATTGCTCCGCACGGCTTAGCCTTTGACGGCTTGCGCTGGCGTATCAGGGCATACTGCTATGACAGCCATGCCTTTAAGGATTATGTGCTTTTGCGCATCACACGCTGTGACGTGCCGGAAGTTGTAGCTCCCAATGACCGTGTCGTAGATCCTATGGAAGAAGGTTTCAAGGAGGTTGGCACTTCAGGACGAGATGACAGGGAGTGGAACGATCTTGTCGATCTGGTGTTGAAGGTCAATCCGGACCTTCCCGAACCGCAAAAAAGAGCATTGGAGCGTGAATATGGCATGCAGGAAAATGGCACGGTGGTCTATCCATGCCGCAGGGCTCTTCTGCCCTATGCCCTAAAATGGCTGAACCTTACCAAGGAAAATGCTCTGACAGATCTCTTGAGCAAGGAACTGGTTTTGGACAATGAGGCTGAGGTATTCAGACGCCTTGCAGGCGGGAACTAAGCATATTTTCCCCGGCTCTTGCAGAAAATCTGTTGAAACTCGGTTTTAGCGCAGCCGAAAAAGCTTTCTGATGGGGCATGCCCCATTGTTGAGAAAAGTTCCCCAAGAATTTTTTTTGTCAAAGGGCCTTAAGGTTTTTATTATTTTGATTTCCAACCAATTTCTAACAGCCCACATGTTTCACTTTATTTCTGACTTGAAGCAATTTTTTCTCACCCCTGTCAAGGTCGTAAGCTGCGAAATTTTGTGACTTGGATTTTATTTTTAATTTACATACAAAAATCGCTTTTTTGTTTGTACTTTGATTTTTCATTTGCATACTATAGGCACGCAGTTTAAAGCTCATACCTTAAATTTTCTAATTGTTCACAGGAGCAAAATGACAGAATCTTCTTGCAAAGATAGGACCTGTGATCCTTCAGGAAGAACTTTATCCAGAGTTAATCTCATCATTTATCTGGTGGTTCTGGGCATGTTGGCAGCCTTCGGTCCTGTGTGTACTGACATTTATCTTCCGGCACTGCCTGTGATAACAAAAGATCTGCTCTCAGATCCTGCGGTTATCCAGCTGTCTTTGACGACATCATTTTTGGGCCTTGCCGTAGGGCAGGTCTTTATAGGACCGATATCAGATGCCTTAGGACGTAAACTTCCTCTTTTAATCTCCCTGATCCTCTTTGCCATTACCTCAGCAGCATGCGCCATGGCACAGGATGTCTGGTTTCTTATTATCATGCGCTTTTTTCAGGGGTGTGCCGGAGCAGGGGGCGTGGTACTGTGCCGCACCATGGCCTGTGATATGTTCAAAGGGCCAGCGCTTACCTCTTTTATGTCAATTCTTATGACCATAAACTCTTTGGCTCCCATTTGCGGCCCCATTTTGGGATCTTTAATCGTTACTTTCGCATCCTGGCATTATTTATTCTGGTTCCTGGCATTATGGGGAATACTGCTTTTTACGGTGACTCTAATTAAAATAGATGACACCCTTCCTGTGGAAAAAAGGGAAACTAAAATTACTTCAGCGCTTCTTGACATGATAAAGCAGCTTTTAAACCGGCGTTTTTTCCTGTTAACAATGTCCATGTCCTTTCTTATGGGCGGCTTCTTTTCCTATCTTGCAGCTTCCCCTTTTGTGTTTCAGTCAATTTACGGCTACTCTCCTTTAGGCTATTCATTTGTTTTTGGCACTAATGCCATTTTGCTTTCCCTGTTGGCTCTGGCAGGCGGCAGGTTTTCAAGAAGGGTAGGGGATGCCAAGATTGTAGTATTCAGCATCATTGTGATGCTGACAGCATCAGTGTCAAGCATAGCAGTTGCCTTAATAAGACCTGAAAGTTCCATTCCCGCCTTTTTATCCATCATGGCCTTTGTGATGCTGCTGGGAGCATCGCAAACGTCGGGTTTTACTCTTTGTATGGATGCAAGAACAGGAGGTGCCGGAGCGGCATCGGGACTTTTTGGGGTGATGTGCTTTCTTTTCGGGGCCATAATGTCCCCCTTGGTCGGTTTGATGGGGGAGGATTCCATGCTGCCCCTTTCTTTGTGTATGCTCACAAGCGCAGTTTTTGCTTTAATCCTATTTGTGGTAGGCTTAAGGGTACCAAAAGAACAAGCTTAACTTTCAAGGATTAGTCCATGATAAAAGGCCTGAAAATACCGGGTGTTACCCTGGCAGCTGCTGCATTAACCTTCTTAGGGACTGCCATGGCAGAGGAACCTGACAATCAGGCTCCACAAAGCGCCTCTGCCTTTACTCAGGAGCAGTTAGTCCAGCTTGAGGAGATAATTCACAAATACATAGTAACCCATCCTGAGGTCTTGGTGGAGGCCGCTCAGATGATGGAGCTTAAGCGGCAGGTGGAAGTACGCCTTAAAACAGAAGATCTGGCCGATGAATTTGCCGCAAACCCTGCGATCCCCTTCCGTTACGGTGATGAAAACAGCAAGCACCATATTGTCGAGTTTTTTGACTATAACTGCGGCTATTGCAAGATGTCCCGTCCCATATTGGAAAGCTTTGCCAAAGAAAACAACATTAAGGTTCACTATGTCGAGTTTCCGGTGCTTTCAGAGCACAGTGTGGAAGCCTCACTTATCGGCATGGCCCTGTATGGACAAGATCCTCAAAAGTACTTTGCCTACCAGGATTACCTTATGAGCTCCGATAAAAAAATTGAGTCACGTAAGGATATTCAGGAAGCTGTGATGTCTGCAGGGGCCGTCTGGTCTGAGCTTGCCGAGGCTGCCAAAGATCCTAAAATCCAACAGCTTATTGCATCAAACATCGAAAAAGGCCGAAGTATCGGGGTTACCGGGGTGCCTTTTTACATTGTTGACGGCAGGGCTTTGCGCGGTGCTGTAAAGGGACAGGAGTCCTTCAGGGAGCTTCTTAGGGAATGATTCTGGCTTTATGCATAGGAGTGCCAATTCTTTTTGTCATAGGGCTTGCCTATTCTGCCTTCAAGGAGCAGCGCAGGTTGGAGCAAGATCTCCTAAAGCCGCTTATTCAAAAGAGGAAGGAGCAGCGGCAAAAGCTTCTTGAGTATTACAGTAACAAAGGCGATCTTAAAAATCTTGAGGCCTTAAGGCGCAGGCCGCTTTTTGATTCATATGATGATGAGAATGACAATTAGCGCCCGCAGGAAAAGCTGTGCAGCTGTAAATAAAGGTCGGAAAAACTCTTTTTGATCTGCCCCCACATCTGACACTTTGCCCTGGTATTTAAGGCAGCGCCCTCAAGCTTAATAGGATTTGAGGGGACTACCCTGATCTCATCTTTTGATTGATCCACTAAATACAGGTTCCCTTTGTCATCAAGGCGCAGATTGCCCTGTAAAATGGCATAGTCACCATCCTGGGCGTTGTTCCTGACTCCTGCTACCGTATTAAGATTGGGATTTTGATTAAAACCAAGCGGAGCCTGGTGAGTGCTTTCCGGGGCATCAAAGCCCCTTGGGGCACCAAGCACCAGGGAAGGCAGCAGGATCATGGCAAAAAAAATTTTGTTCATAACGCAAACCTTTTTTTACAAAGTGTAGCGGGATTTTCTTTGTCAAAACTTAGCAATTAAGCCCCCGTCTTTTTTTTGGGGGGGCTTTTGGTTTTTGTTGCACTATGTTGAATTCAACATAAAGGAGGAGAATCCAATAGCTGCTCTTACGGTAAGGCACTGCCATGGATGAGTGCCTTATGGGGGCTTAAGAGATCTTAAGCTTCCAGGCAAAAGATCTCCAAAATGTACTGCCCCTGGCCTTAGCTTTGTCAGCTCTGCCAATGGTGATGGACAAAGCCGGGGCGGTCACGGCGCTCAAAGGTATGGGCTCCGAAGTAATCCCTAAGGCCCTGAATAAGATTGGCGCCTACTATCCTGCTTTTCATGGCATCAAGATAGGAGACGGCATCAAATATCACCGGGGCGGGGAGTTCATTTTGCATTGCGGCAACGGCAATGCTGCGGGCATCCTCAAGCCTTTCTTGCAGCTGGCTTTTAAAGAAGGGGGCATCCATAAGATTTACAAGATTAGGGTTTTCTTCATAGGCTTTGGCAATATCATTTAAAAATTCTGCCTGAATAATGCATCCTGCCCTGAAGGTTCTTGCAATTGTGCCAAGGTCAAGGTTGAAGTTGTAAAGCAAGGAAGCCTTAGCATAGAGATCAAAGCCCTGGGCATAGGCTGCAATCTTGCCGGTATAAAGGCAGTTTTCCACTTTTTGAATAAGATCATCCCTGTTGTGGTAAATCTCTGGGCTTCCTGCAGCCTCGGAGGCCCTTTTTTCACGTTCTTTGACCTTTCCTGAAATGAATCTTGCATTGCAGGCGCTGTCTATCAGGGAAAGGTTAACCCCTGCCTCAAAGCCCTCCTGGCAGGTCCATTTGCCCGTGCCCTTTTGTCCTGCGGCATCAACAATCATATCAATTAAACTGCCTCCTGTGACCGGGTCTTTTTCTGCCAGGACTTTGGAGGTTATTTCAATTAAATAAGATTTAAGGGGACCTTTGGCGTATTTTGCAAAAATTTGAGAGAGTTCTTCATTAGAAAAGCCGCCTAATTCCTTTAATATCAGGTAGCTTTCTGCAATAAGCTGCATATCGGCATATTCAATGCCGTTGTGGACCATTTTGACATAATGTCCGGCACCGCCTTCTCCCATAAAGGCACAGCATGGTCTGCCGTCCGGGGCTTTGGCAGCAACGGCCTCCAGGATGGGGCCTACAAATTGATAGCCTTCTTTAGTACCGCCTGCCATGATAGCAGGGCCGCGTCTTGCTCCTTCAGCACCTCCTGACACCCCTACTCCGGTGAAGATGATGCCATGCGCTTTTAATTCCTCATAGCGCTTTATGGTATCGTTAAAGTTGGAATTGCCAAGATCAAGGATGTTATCGCCTTTTTCAAGCAGGGGGACAAGAGACTTTATTACCGCATCCACAGCCTGTCCTGCAGTAACCATGACAATAATAAGGCGGGGGCTTTTAAGGCTTTTTACCATCTGCTGAAGGTCGGTAAATGCCTCTGCATTGGGATGAGGAGTTTCCCTGGTAAATTTTTCCACCAGATCCGGGGTGTAATTGTATACGGCAATTTTATAACCATGATCGGCTATGTTAAGGGCCAGGTTGCTGCCCATTACTCCAAGGCCAATGAGGGCAATATCATTGTGCATGACAATCTCCAAAACTAAATTTTTACTTTCATTTGCATCAGAACAAATATTAACACAGGCCAAAAGCCCTAAGTGCATTTTCAAAAGCAGGCACAATTTGCAGCAGCACAAAGCATAAGGCAGATGTCAGGGCAGCATAATGACAGGACAGGGGTAAGCTGTTTTTAAGCAGGCTTTTGGGGAGTCTGAAGGAGTTCAGGATTTGCTGAGATGAAACCTGCAAAGAGAGTAAAACGATTGTAAATGGCGCAGAAAAGCTCGCATTCTTTTTGGGTGTCATAAGCTGCGCCATGGGCCATGGAATCATCAAATTCAATTCCTGCTGCAAGGCAGGCCCTTGATAATACCGTCTGTCCGAAGACCAGTCCTGAAAGGGAGGCGGTGTCAAATACCGAGAAGGGATGGAAGGGATTTCTCTTGTAGTTGAGGCGATCACACAAGGCATTAAGGAAGCTTAGGTCAAAAGCGCCATTGTGTCCTACCAGAATCGCCCTGGTACAACCTTCTGCCTTGACCCTTTTGGAGATCTGCCTGAGCATGGGGACCACCCCTTCACGCTCGCCTTTAAGCCCGCGGCTTTCATCAAAAGGATCAATACCTAAAAAATTAAGATTAAGTTCATGAAGCCTGGAGCCTTCAAAGGGGCGGATATTGCAGTGTAAAAGCTCATCAGGGTGCAGAAAGCCTTTGTCATCCATGACGACAGTCATCATGGCAATTTCCAAAAGAGCGTCGGTTGCAGGACGAAATCCTGCGGTTTCAACATCTACTATTACAGGAAGATAAGTTCTAAAGCGCTCGCGAAGAGAAAATTGATTCATGAACACCCGGTATTAAAAGGTCCGAAACTTACAGTAAAAGCTTCCATTCCGGCCTGAGTCTGGAGCGGGCGACGGGAATCGAACCCGCGTTAGAAGCTTGGGAAGCTCCTGTTCTACCATTGAACTACACCCGCGACGGCGATGCACAAGATTATATCCAATGGTTTTTTACTGTCAAATCTTTTTTCCCGGCTGTGTATTCTATCTGTGCTTAAAAAGCGTTGTGATATGTTTAAATT
>CAYNSI010000120.1:0-6901 GCA_964399665.1 uncultured Enterobacterales bacterium
TAGCCTGTACTAAGCAGATGCGGCTGTGTAATGAAAAAAGTGCGAAGTTACGGTTATTTAGGAGAAACTTTTTAAGCGCGTAAGGGGCAGGAAGACAGATGCTTATGACTTGGGACCCCGGAAGTGCCGCCGCCGTATAGGGACTCCATGAACCATGAGTACCCATAGAGGACAACTGTGTCATCATTAGGCTTCCCGGACTTAAAGCGGGCCTGCACACCTGATGGCAGGAAGCCGTCCTGTTCTGAAATTATCGGCTCAGGGCACAACGACTGGCAAACACCCCAGGGAATCTGTCAGGTTTATACCTTAACTTTAGTATAGCATCTATG
Source organism: uncultured Enterobacterales bacterium (assembly GCA_964399665.1). Lineage (GTDB taxonomy): Bacteria > Pseudomonadota > Gammaproteobacteria > Enterobacterales > Succinivibrionaceae > Avisuccinivibrio_A. The sequence continues at coordinate 333 of CAYNSI010000120.1, forward strand.
TTGTCATTAGAAAGAAGAAAAATACGCTTTTGAAAGCCTGGTCATAAAACTAAAATAAAGTCACATGAAAGCACAAACAATGATAGGCTCCCCGCACCTTTTCAAAACCTATGCTGCTAATATTTCAAGACCTTTGGTTATCAATACTTTTATTGGCCCCCTGGAGTTTGGCCTTGCTCATGTTTACCATGAAAATGTCTTCTTTTCCGACGGAAGATTCAGGATGCTTGATGAGGCTTTTGTGATTGATTACCTAAGACCTGCAGGAAAAAGAGCCCCTGTTGACACCCGCACATTAATAAGCCAGGTTTCATCCCTTGGCAGTAAGGCAGGTCATCTTGCCTTTGAACTAATCTGTTATCTTCAAAGCTACGAAAAAGGGCATTTTGACAGTCTGCCCGTGCTGCCTTTGAGTTTAAGGCAGCGTATGGCGGATACTTATTCGGGGCTGATTTTAAGGGAGGCTGTCAATATTAAAGCAGGCTGCACTTGCTGCTATGCCATGCTTAATGAAAGAGCCGTCAATGCTGCCCTAAGCCTTGGCATTACCTCTTACAGAGGGTCATCCCGTGCTGCCGGGAATGCTCTGGCTTTAAATCCCTATCTTTTGCTCGTGCCTTGTCACAGGATTTTAAGTGCGGCCCAGCTAAAAGGAGGCTTAGGCACTCTTAAGTTTATGCTGGGCCCTGAGGTTAAAAGAAAGTTATTGATCCATGAGGGGGTCAGCCTGCCTTGCTTGAAAGGCTGACAGCTTACTTACAAAATTGAGCACATTTAAGATATCTTTTTTACCGCGACGTGAGTAAAATTGCTTTCCAACGATTAAATAAAAAAGCAGGTGTGATATGCCCATCAGCGAAGCCACGATAAGTAAACTTCAAGAAGATGCACTGGTAATTGCATCCTATCAGCACATAGCAGAGCTTCCCATCGTAATTAAGGAAGCCCGGGGACCTTATATTGTTACCGTTGATGACCAAGAGCTTATTGATTTTACTTCCGGGGCCTGTACCATGAATTTGGGCTATGATGTGTTAAGCTCTGGTGATTTTGCCTCTTTTCCCTTTCCTTATGCTTGCGCCTTAAATCAAACCGCCTATGCCAAACGCCTCAGGGCATATTATCCCGGTCTTAATCCTATGGATGTCAGGGTAGCCTTCGGGGTCTGCGGCTCGGATGCCAATGATGCGGCAATAAAGCTTTGCAGAGCATATACCGGGCGTAAAAAGATTGTTTGTTTCAAAGGAGACTATCACGGCACCACCTTCGGGGCGGTTTCCATGACCACAATCCCCGGCAGGATCTCCGATAAGTTTGCCCCCCTGGTTCCTGAAATCTACAGCCTTCCTTTCTGTGATGAAACCGCTGACGAGGAGATGATTGATGAAACTTTGCTTCAGCTTACTTATTTAGATTATGAGCAAATTGCAGGTTTTATTATCGAGACTGTGCAGGGTGATATGGGGATACTCCCCATGCATCAGCGCCTGATGAATAATTTGTATCAAATAGCCCAAGCCTGGAATATTGCCTTTGTGGTAGATGAAATCCAAATGGCCTTTTATCGTACCGGACCTTTCTTTTCGATTGAAAATTATGAAGGAGTGATCCCCGATGCCATTTTGATGGGTAAGCATTTAGGAGGCGGGCTGCCGCTTTCCTGTGTTTTGGGAAGGGCTGATTTCATGAAGGCCCTGGGTCCTTGCGAGCATGCCTTTTCCATGGCAGGAAATTCCGAAGCCTGCGCCAGGGGCTTAAAATCCCTGGATATTATTGAGTCAGAACAGTTCAGGGAAGTTTTGGATCAGAACATGATGACCCTCTACGAGGGCTTGAATACCCTGGCAAGAAATCATCCTAGCTCGGTATCCCATGTTACCGGCATCGGTTTTGCCTTTGGACTGTGGCTTAAGTCCCCGTCAACTCAGATGACTGATAATGAGGCTGCATTTCTGACAATTTGCAAGGCCTGTGAGCTTGGTCTTTACACCATGCGCTTAGGCTCCAACTGGCTGCGCATTGAGCCGCCTCTTAATATAGATACTCAGGTACTGCAGCAGGGGCTTAAGATCCTGGATGAAGCTTTGTATGCCCTTGAAAAAGGAGAAATTGACAAGGAGTATCTTAAGTGGAAGTTTCAAGACCCCGAATAAACCTGTAGTCAGGGTGACTGCAGCTGCCCGTTAGCAGGAATGGGAACGATTCCCCAGAAGACAAATTCTATAAAGATCTCCTAAGGATAAAAATACAAAAGTTGGCACGACAGACTAGAACAAGAGCCGTCAGGCTAAGAGAGCGCTGGAGATCCTATCTTCTGTTGGTCTTCGCTGCGGGGCTTAACCATTTGATCTATAGTGAAAAGATTGTGCTATGATGCTCTAAGACAAGATTTTAAAGTTGATGGGCAGTATTGGTTCTTGATTGATCAAATCAAAGGAAATGGCGCTGATAAGAGGTGTCGGTCTTTTTGAGAACTGCAAAACAGAGCCTCCGTTATGGAACTAAAATATTCTTTTTAAAGACAGGGCATTAGCTTTGCTAAAGTCACCAGACAAAAGAAACTTTGTGTAGATAAAACCGACTGTGCAGCAGATTTGGCGAGAGAAGAGGCATCCTTTTTATCAAGGCCCAGCCGCTTTGGTAAATCCCTTCTTCTGCTGATTTCAAATTTGACAGGATCCCCATATACTTTGGCATTGTTTCAAAACTTGCAGCGATCCTGGATTAGTATTGCAAAGGCATTACCAAAAGGCTCATAAAGCGCTCATTTCCTGAGGTGCTTCCTAAGATCTCCGATACTGTATCAAGATTTCCTTCAAAGTAAATGGAGTATACCGTACCGTCTTCAAAGCGGCGCGCCCAAAAGGCTCCGCTCCTGCCAATGGTATTAAATTGAATAAGGCATTTTCCAAATTCCACTGCAGGACCTTTGGTAATATCAGCACTATTTACCACCAATCCTTTTGCGGTGTGATTGCAAAGCTCATCTGTACTAAGATGTGATGATGACACCTTGATGGAGACAAGACCCTTGTGATCTTTTCTTCTTGCAGAAACAAAGGCTGGAATATCAGGACCGTCCTGGGAGACAGCTTCCCAGTTATCAGGGATTATCATCTCAAAAAAATTATTGCTATAGACTTTGTGCTGTTTTGCTGACGGTAAAGCTGCAGGAGACGGCGGAAAGACATCTTCTGAAGACTGGTAAGAGTAGCTGCTGCACCCTGTTAGGATCTCAAGGGCAGCTGCTGTTACCAAAGTTAAGGATTGTAAGTGTTTGCGCATATTTTTATTCCTGCAAAGGACTTTTTCGCGGGCTTAACCTTAATCCCGGGTTTTTTGGTTTACAGCCTTTGTCTAATCATCCACCTGCCTTATTTTGGGGTAAGTTCTTTGCAGCATAGTCTTTAGGCTGGTTGCCTGTAGTTTCAGTCTCATAGGAATGATGCTCCTTGTTGTCACCTGAAGGCTTGTTTTCCAGGTTTTCCACAGTCAAGCTGCCTTGTTCATCCTGAAGTTCCAGGTCAGATCCTGTGATATCCAAAGCAGCCTTGGCTTCTATGAACACCAGATCTTCTTCCGCGATGTTGTTATCCTTTTTGTCAGAAGATGGGCTCTTTTTTATTTCATTTAAGCTCCCTTCTTTTGGGGGCTTAGAGGCTGCAGTAACATCTGCTTTGGGCTCTTCTTCTTTTATCACGGGGCTTTTAGCTTCATCATCAGATGACACTTTGGAACCATCTTTGTTATCTTCACTCAAGGCGGTGTCAAGTTTCCCGTTAACATCCCCGGCAGGAGCTGTATTGGCGGTTTTTTCATCACCGTTTGGGTCAGTTTGCTCTGAGGCTTCCTGGGGTACAGACACGGGGGCAGAATCTGCAGGATCAGAAGATCCAGCAAAGAACCTTAGGTAAATGTATCCTGAAGTACCCGATACCAATGATGCCAAAAGGATGGCAAGCAGGTCGGCATAGCCGTACAAGTCAGAGCTCCAATAGGCAAGACCGTCAATGAACAGGGACATGGTAAAACCGATGCCGGTTAAGATACACACGCCATAAAGTTGTTTTAAGGTTGCACCATGGGGCATGGGGGATAATTTAAACCTAACGCAAAAATAGGCCATGCCGAAGATGCCAAGTTGTTTTCCTATCACAAGACCCAAAAAGATCCCAATGGGCACTCCGCTGAAGAGCAGGCTGGCAGTGATTTTGGAAAGATCAATTCCGGCATTGGCAAAAGCAAAAAGCGGGAGAATAAGTATCGAAATATAAAGTTTGGAATGGTGAAAAATTTCCATTAGCAGGTGATTGCCGTCACGGTACTTTAAGGGAATAAAGCAGGCTGTGATGATCCCCGCCAGGGTGGCATGTACCCCCGATTTAAGAATAAAAAGCCACAAAAAGATCCCGAGCACATAATATAAGCTTTTGCGGGTTACATTCATAAAGTTCAGGATGGCAAGTCCCAAAATGGCTAAACCAGCAAAAACAAAGGCCGTGGTCGAAAGTTCGGAAGTGTAGAAGATGGCAATGACCATGATGGCACCGACATCATCGAAAATGGCCAGTGTTAACAGAAAAATTCTTAAAGACGCCGGCACTCTTTTACCAAGCATTAGTATTATGGCAATGGAAAAGGCCGTGTCCGTTGCTGTAGGAATGGCCCAGCCCCTGAGCGCATAGGGATCATTGAAATTGCAAAGGAAAAATACCAGGGCGGGCATAAGGATGCCGCCAAGGGCCGCCAAAGCCGGCAGGGTGATATTGGCAGGTTTTGATAAATGACCTTCCAAAATTTCGTGCTTAAGTTCAAGCCCGATGCTGAAGAAAAACACGGTGATAAGACCGTCATTAATCCAGAGAATAACAGGTTTGATAAGCTCTCTGGTTCCAAAAATAAATCCAGCCTGGGTATTGAGCCATTCGCGGTAATTAAATGACAGGGAGCTGTTTTGATAAAACAGAGCCAGCACGGTAAAAGCCAGCATGATAATTCCGCTTGTGGCTTCATGATTTAAAATTGTGGAGATTTTATCGCGAACTCTGTTTTGCATTGTTTTGTCCCAAGACCGTTTTAGCTGCGGTGCTGATGGTAAATTATTTCAGAAAAAAATTAACCTTAAGCATAATGGATTTTGTGGGCAATAAAAACCTAAATGACAAATGCTATCACTACTTAAGTAGTTAACCTGCCTGACGGGTAAGAATTTTAGCCGTAAAGTTTCCTTAAGAAAACAAAATTTATGTCAGGAAGCTTTATCAGGGGATCTTCAAAGGCGCCGGGGCAGTTTTTGGGGGGTGTATCAATTTGTCCTGACTTGTATTTTTCCCCCTTAAATAATACAATTATTGCAATTGGGGCTGATTCTGGATTCGACCGGAAGCATGGAGACCAAGGCGCATGTCGAGGTGCGGTAGGCCTCGTAAATAAACCGCAAAAAAATAGTCGCAAACGACGAAAACTACGCTCTGGCTGCTTAAAAACCAGCACGGAGCCCTCACAGTCGGGTCTTGCAGGTGACACCAGGCAATTGTGGGGTCAGTTTTTCACCTGATCGTGTGGAACTGCCGTCTGTCGGGGAAGCATTAAATAATTTAACAGGCTGGGCATCAGGTGGCGTGTAAGTCCGCAGCCAGGTGTCAAGATCAAAGACTTACTAAACATGTAGTTGGCTGAAGTTGAAGTCTTTTGGGACGAGGGTTCAAATCCCTCCAGCTCCACCAAACCTAATAGAATCACACTTTTTTCAAGTGCCCAATGTCTGTCGGCAGGGCAGGTAACCCTGCCTCGAACCTTCAACGTAAAACCGTCTGTGAAGTAATTGCCAATTTTGGGTCCTCTAAAATAATTGGGGCTTGTCAGAAATGATGTGAATCATGTAAAACACATCCTCATCAGCGCCTAATTGTCTCACTGGCTCTATCAAGTGCGCTGTGATTTAACAGTCCTGGGCGGTTAAGACATAAAATAGTTAGGTAAAAAGGTGATAAGACGTTAGAATAAAGGCTCATATGTACAACCAAAAACATGCGTGGTGCAGGTTAGGGGCCTTCAATGAGCAAGCATAATAACTTTCAATGTTCAACTTCCTTGCAAGATCTAGCTGCCTCCGATGATGACGTTCTCTATTTTCCTTTGAGAGCTGATGGATTCGTTCAAGATAGCATTAAAGAGCGCACTATCGATGTTGATATCGGAATCTATGGCATACCCCACTTGGAGAGCCGTCGTATTGTCACCTTAATTGGCCACCTTTCAGACCAATTGTGTGAGGAGTTTGACCGTGAGTACCGCACTTGTCCTCATTGTCAGGCTGAGACCTCCCGGCATACTTCCTTTAGCGTGACTCTGCCTCATCTAAGCTGGGTCGATAATTACATCAAGCTGAAAGTCAAATGTTTGCAGCGCCGCTGCCCGGTCTGCGGGAGACGCTTCCGCCAAACCATACCATTTAAACACCCCAAGCACTTGGTCACCATGTCCGCCTTCGAACACGTCATCAGCTTGATACGGACGAAGCACAATCTCAAGCAGATATCGATTATTACTGGAGTTGACTGTGCTAT
>CAYNSI010000121.1:0-6819 GCA_964399665.1 uncultured Enterobacterales bacterium
CGTCATCTTCTTAAGTGCAGCTATAAATCTTCTACTTAACAATAAGTTAACGCACTAAGCCTGTCCTGCTTTTTAATCCTTTTGCAATTTATTGCAAGAAGCGGAAAACGAGTGAGCACTAACAAATGTCTGCCTGATTTTGTAAGGCATGGTAAGGTTAGGATCGTAAGCCGTATTTTTAAGCAGCCCCAGCCTATAAAGATGCTTTATGCCTTTTAGTCATGAATAATACTTCTGCTGCCTTATCGCCTTATTAATAGCGGATCAAAGCCGAGCTCCAGGTAAAGCCGCCGCCAAATGACTCAAGCAAAAGGTTCATCCCCCTTTTTATTCTGCCCGAGCGAATCCCCTCATCCAAGGCTAAGATCACCGAGGCTGAAGAAGTATTACCCTGTTTGTCCAGGGTGACTATTACATGATCCATATCAAGCTGCAACTTGCGGGCTGTTGCTGTAATAATACGAAGATTGGCCTGATGGGGCACCAAAAAATCAAGCTCGGAAGGCTTCATGTGGGCTGACTCCAGGGTCTTCGTCACCAATGATGACAATACGGTCACCGCCCTTTTGAAAACTTCATTGCCCCTCATCTTAATGTATTCAGGTTCAAGCAGTGCCCTATCCACATAGCCAAGCTTTAAAAGCTCACCTGACTGAGGCTCGGTACTCGAATGCACCACTAATGTTCCGGGCTCATCACTTCGTCCCAGCACACAGGCCCCGGCGCCGTCCCCAAAAAGTACGATCGTGGTCCTATCGGCAGGATCACAGCATCGTGACAGGGCATCGGTGCCTATTATGAGAATCTTCTCTGCCAACCCTGAGATAATCATGGCATGGGCTACATGATAGGCATAAGAAAATCCGGCACAGGCTGCCGCCAAATCAAAGGACATGGCAGAGGCAATCCCCATGGCATTGGCTATCTGACAGGATGTGGAGGGAAAGGCATGGCTTGAAGAGGTCGTGGCACAAATTACCACATCGATTTCATTTGCGGAAATCCCGGAGGCATCAAGAGCTTTTTGTGCGGCTATGGTTCCCATATCGGCTGCAGTCTCACCGGGGGCGGCGATCCTTCTTTCCCTGATCCCCGTTCTTGTGACAATCCATTCATCCGAGGTATCTACCATGCGCTCCAAATCGGCATTGGTTCTTATTTGTTCCGGCAGATAACTGCCTGTGCCAAAAATTCTGGTATACAAAGTACCACCACTTATCATGGGCCTGATGCCTATAGTAAACAAACCATTTTTGTGTGGCTATGATAACAAAATCACGTAGGTTTGGGCATAGTCAAGGGGAGGATCAAGGCATCAGAGCAGGTTTTAGAAGTTGCTTTTCAAGGATTTAAGCCCTTGGAAATAAGTATCAGGCTTGTTACACCCTTGTAAAAGAATATCCCCGTCATCTTAAAGGCTGACCCTAACTTTTACTTAAAGCACGAAAGTTAAATGCGGGAGCATTCAGCCTACAGCCTAAGGGATTATGCATGAGTCCTTAATACGTTAAATGCCTTACGATTCTAACAGTGATTAAGCTTATGCCCCTAATTTGCCCAGGCTGATTGCATGATTTAATCCTTGACATCGTAAGGATTTTGTTGAATTCAACACAATAACTGAATAACTTTTTGTTTGTCAGTGCACCAATTTTTCTACTGCCAATTCATCACCCACTTTAGAAGATAAGGACTTCTTACAGCTTTATGTTAAAGCGGTGTGTTATAGCAGTCTTTCAGGTAGCTTGAGGATTTGATCCTCTCTACTAGATTTTTCTCAACTGCCACAGCTGCTGCTGCCATGGCAGCAGCCACTGCCTCTTCTTTGGCTCCAGCATGGGATTTTACAACAATACCATTTACTCCAAGCAGCAAAGATCCGTTATACTTCCAAGGCTGCAGCCAGTTGAGCTGCCCGCTGTCTGCAAAGGATTTTTGGTTTTGACGGCAGGATGCTGCAGCATAAATTCCTGCCACTCCCTCTGCTGCCTTTAAGGCTATATTGCCGGTAAAACCGTCAGTTACAATGACGTCAACATCGCCCCTGAAAATCCTGTCAGCTTCTATGAAGCCCTTAAAATTAAGATCATTTAATGAGGCCAGCATATCCCTTGCCTGCCTGACATGCAAAGGCCCCTTGCCTGCCTCAGTGCCGACATTTAAAAGGGCAATTGAAGGCGAGGCGGTATTAAGGACACAACAGGCGGCTGCTGCTCCAAGTCTTGCAAAACCTGTTAAATCCCGAAAACTTCCTTGCGAATTAGCTCCCAAATCAAGCATCAGGAAAATCTCGCCTTCGCCTTTGGGCATCCTGGCACACAAGGCAGGATGAAGATGCCCTATGGTTCCTAGAATATGTCTTGCAAGAGTAACCAAAGGACCGGTGCCGCCTCCTGATACCACAGCCTGCGCCCTGCCTTCTTTCACGGCCTTTAATGCCATGGCCATGGCAGATCCCTGTCTTAATTTAAGCACCTTTTTAGGCTCTTCATCCTGGGGGATCGTAATGTCTGCTCTGATAAATTCATAATGCTTAGAGTCAACCCCAGCTTTAATAACATCATCGTGCAAAGACTTGGGGCCGAATATCAAAAACTTTAATGCAGGATAACGTTGCAGGGCCAACTTAAGAGCCCCTGCCACGGTGCAGGCTCCCTCATCCCCCCCGGTACCGTCAACTGCTACAGTAATATTGTCAGAAGGCTTTGGTAACATCATGAATGTCCAGGCTAAAAGACAAAAAAGGCGCACCTGCACTGCAAGCCGCCTGTTGTAATTCTAATGAACTTTATTGATTGACTTAATGAACTTTACAAAAGTTAAATGTTATTCTTCATCATCCTTGTTAAGGTCGATGACCTTAACTCCGCGGTAATAGCCGCTTGGAGTCATATGATGGCGGATGTGGGTCTCGCCTGTGGTGACATCAACACTTAAAGCACGGGCAGTTAAGGCATCATGAGTACGGCGCTTGTCACGACGCGAGCGGGACTGATGATTTTGCTGAACGGCCATTTTTATCTCCTAAAATTAACTCAACCTGCCGGAATGTTTTATTCTGTGCTGCCGGTCTTAAGGTAATCTTACGGTACTATTGCAACAACAGGGCGCCATTATAGAGACAATCATCTTTGAATTCAAGCTTTTTTATTCGCCTTATAACTTTATGATCTTAAATAAATTTTTACCATAAAAGTCGCATTGTTATCTTAAGATTGATCCTTTTTAAAAGGGCCTGTCAACCAGCGCTTTCCTTTTTCCCTTGTCTTCCCTGTTTTTCTGTTTTAAAAGGCTCACATCTTCCTATTTTAAAAGGTTAGTTTTTTCAATGACCCTAAGGCTGCAAAAGGATTATCGGAAGATTTAGGTTCATGGTCGCCAAAGCTCCAGGAATTTCCCTTAAGGTCACAGTCTTTATCATGTTCAAAAATAAGGGGAAGTTCCAGTAACAGACAGTCTTCAACGTAGCTTAGGGTATCAAAGGTGCCGTCACTTTCAAGCTCAATCAAATCAAGTTTATCGGCTATTTTGAGGCTTTGTGCCTTTTTATAGTCAGGAGTTGAGGAAAATTGTGACTTAAGATGGCATGAAAAAGGCTTAAAGCAGCGGGCACAGATAAGCTCCACCATGCAGGATACCGACCCTTCGACAATGTTAAGCCCCTGAAGATCTCTGCCAAAATGAATGTGAAGCACAGGATCTCCTATGATTTTAAAACATGCTTCATTAAGTCTTAGCAAAAGTGTTGCAGGAACTTTTAGGTCATAGGTAAGATCAAGGGCTGCCATTCTTGCAAAGGAGACTTTATCTTTTAAGGCAAAAGCAGGCTGACTCATTGCGGTCTTTTCCGTAAATATCTTCAAAAATGCGAGGTTGGGGATTCTTTTTTGCCCAAAATTTTACCAACAATGCTCATCCTATACTAAAATCCACTGTGTGTCCAAGATTTGCTGTTACGAGGTTTGCTATGTTTGCCCGCAAATGGTTCCTGCCCCTTCTTACTCTTGTATTCGCTTTTTCCAATGCTGAAGCGTTTCAAAGCCGTGCTGCCTTTGAGACTGAGCATTTTGCAATATACGAAGTGATCCTTGAAGATTATGAGCAGACAAGCCCTGAATTTTGGAACCGCCTGATTGCAGAGTTTACTGCAGAAAATGATCTTAAAAACCACTACCAAAGCTCTGTTGTGGTATTTCCCAAAGGCTCGGCAGGATTTGGGGGGAAAATCAATGAGCCTATGCTTGGCAGCATTACTATAGCATCCTATGCCGAAGGCCCGGGGCAGGCAGTTTACAATGATAATGAAAAGTACGCTACCTTTGCAGGTCTTAATCTGAACTTTAAAATGCTGACAAATTTTGTTGATAACAAACTTCTTAACAACCTTCTTAATGAACTGCCCAATCTTCCCCTGGTTGTAAGAGATCTGCCGGTTACCCTCAAGAGCACCGACTATCAAAATTCTCTTTTTATTACCTCTGCCAATAAGGCGGTGATCTTGGATCTTAAGGTTATTGATTCTGTTTTCTACTCCAAGGCGCAAATGGCGGCGGTCACCGAACAGTGCACCGTTGATGCCCTGATAATAGTAGACAGGATGCTCCCGGGGATCCCTCTGTTCATCTCAGGGCACGGGGCCTTAAACAACATCAGCTGTCAATAGACGACAGGATTGAAATTCTTTTATGCTGCCGGCGTGACTAACACCCTGTCTTAAGATTACGATGCTGGAGTTTTACTGCAGGGGCCGCAGGGGCCTTACTGCAGGAGGCAGGCAAACCTTACCGTGGTGCCGGGCCCTAACCCTGAAAAGGCAGGGGCCTTAGAGCAGATCTTTTAAGTAAGAGGCATCAGGCAGCAGCAGATGAGGATCAAGTTCCGTTAGGGCCTCCCCGGACCACACCCCGCTTTGTACAGCGCAGGATATGCAGGAGGCATTATGGTACATTTCAATGTCCATACCCGTATCCCCAACTCCCAAAATCTCATGGGGACTAACCCCAAGCCGCCATGAAACTACCTGCATCATCAGAGGATGAGGCTTGGAGGGTGCCTCATCACCTGAACAATAACCACTGCTTAATCTTGTAAGGTCGGTTTCCTCCAAAGTCCTTGCCACCCCCCTTTGGGACTTTCCCGAAGCAAAGCCTATCTTATAGCCCTTTTCATGCAGGGTTTTAAGCATTGCGAAGATCCCGGGGAAAAGCACCGGTTTTCTTATCTCATCATTTTGTGAAAAGATCTGCCGATAGACTGCAGTAACCTCCTTGCTGTAAGGTTTGAAACTGTCAGGCAGGATGGATTCAATACCCTCATTTAAGCGCTTTCCTATCATGCCCATAATGACAAGATCATCAGGTATAGGGATCCTGCAGGTCAAAAGGGCTCTTTTGGTACAGTCAATTATCTGGCCTATGCTGTCGATGATAGTACCGTCCATATCAAAAACTACAGCCTTTACCTGACCCTTGTAAGGGGAAAAAGCATCAGGGGAAAACAGATCCCGCCTTCCTTTAGTAAAATCCTCAACCTCAGTACACCTTTTTCTCATGATCATCCTCTTTGGGAGTTAAGGCCCTTACCACATCCTCAAGATCTTTTGGCAGGGGGGCTTCCACCTTTAACATTTGCCCGTCAGTTGGATCTAAGAAGCTTATCCTCAGGGCATGCAGGAACATTCTTTGCAATCCTGCTTTTTTCATGGCCTCATTAAAAGTCCTGTCACCATATTTATCATCCCCTGCAATAGGATGTCTTACATAGGCACAGTGCACTCTTATCTGGTGGGTTCTGCCGCTGTGGGGCAGGGCTGCTATTAAGGTTGCATTGTCAAGTTTTTTTTCAATCTCAAATCCCGTGGCAGCAGGAGAGCCTTCCTTAAAATTAACCATGACCATGCGCTCGCCTGACTTTAGTTCATTGCGGATTAAGGGAGCTTCAATTAATTTCTGCCTGCGATCCCAAATACCAGATACCAGAGCCAGGTAGCGCTTTTTTACCACCCTGGCGCGAAACTGCTCATGAAGATTACGAAGAGCACTGCGCCTTTTGGCAATGATAAGACAACCTGATGTTTCCCGGTCAAGACGGTGCGCAAGTTCCAGAAAGCTTTGTTCAGGCCTTAGGCTTTTTAGCGCTTCTATAAGGCCGAATTCAATGCCTGAACCGCCATGGGAGGCCAATCCTGCAGGCTTGTTGATGACAATAATCTCCCTTGATTCATATAGAATTCTGTCTTTAAGATCCTGCACCAGCCTAAGATTTGATGAAGGGACGGTAACCTTTTCCGCGGTAACCCTTACAGGAGGGATCCTGATTTCATCTCCTCGTTGCAGCTTATATGAAGGCTGGACCCTCCCTCTGTTGACTCTGACCTCTCCGCGGCGCAGGATCCTGTAGAGCAAAGAACGCGGCACCCCCCTTAGGGTTCTTGCAAGGTAATTATCAAGTCTTTGACCTTCATCATCGGCTGTTATGGTTTTATAGGTTACCAATACTGGGGGGATCCCGCCTGTTTTATCATTTATCATGGTAGATTCTGCTAAATATTAGTAACTTAAGCTGCAAAAAAGCAAGATCAGTTATCGGATACTCTTATTCCCACACAATCGCTGCAGATTCGATATATGATGCCTCGTTTCTTATCGTGCCATTTTAACCTTATACAGATCTTAATCCGAATCACTTATAGAAATTCCGCGGCGGATTATACGATAGCCTCAGGAGAATAGTAAGACCCTTGAGTCTTGGTTGTTTAATACTCAGGAGGCTGAGTATATACCCCCTCGCAACCTGCTGCATGTGCTAATGCCATCTGCT
>CAYNSI010000122.1:0-6792 GCA_964399665.1 uncultured Enterobacterales bacterium
GCATCCGAGTAGCGCAGTGCGCACAGCATAAAATACTGACCAAAAAGAAAGGGGACATTGGTGCGAATGAGATAGCCAAAATCCTCCTTTGGATCAAAATAGCTAAAATACCCAAGGACAGTACAGGGAAAAAGAAGCAGCAGGGCCATAAAAATCAAAGATCCGTCAAGAAGTCTGAAGCCCACAAGATGGTACTTTACCTGACAGTCCTTGGTTATCGCATAATTGTATGCCTGACCCAAAGCCCCGAGCAGACTGGCTAAAATCCCCAGAATCAAGATCTTAAACGCCCCGGATTATTTTAAGCCCCCTAAGAAGACTGTTTTAAATAGTTAAGGCAGTACAAAACCTACCTTATCCATGGCACGCTTGAGAGTCTTATGAGCGCGCTCCTGTGCTTTTTGGGCTCCTGTTTTAAAGATCTCTTTCATATAGGATTCATCCGCACGGATCTTTTGGTAACGTTTTTGCACGGGCTCAAGCATTGCCACTACCGCCTCACCTACCTCGCTTTTGAAAGCTCCATACATACTGCCCTTAAAATGCTCCACTAAATCTTCAACGCTCCGGCCGCATGCAGATGACATTAACTCCAGAAGATTTGATACCCCAGGCTTTTTATCCCAGTCCAATGCAATTACCGGGGGATCATCAGAATCTGTTACCGCCCGCTTTAATTTTTTGAGGATGGAAGCCGGTTCTTCCAGCATTCTGATGACATTGTTGGGATTATCATCAGACTTTGACATCTTCTTCAGAGGATCCTGAAGGGACATTACCCTGGCTCCTGCCTTTGGAAAGAATCCTTCGGGGAGCACAAAGGTTTGACCATAAATACTGTTGAAACGCTCGGCAATATCACGCGCCAGCTCCAGGTGCTGCTTTTGATCGTCACCTACGGGAACCTTTACCGCATCGTAAAGCAGTATGTCCGCTGCCATAAGCACAGGATAGTTAAAGAGACCTGCAGTAATATTGTTGGAGTAACGCCTGGATTTATCCTTATACTGGGTCATCCTGGACAGCTCCCCTACCTGGGTATAGCAGTTTAAAAGCCATCCCAGCTTGGTGTGCTCACTCACATGGGACTGCAAAAAGATAATGCTTTTTTGAGGATCGATGCCGCATGCTAAAAAAATAGCCAGGGTGTTTAAAGTGTTTTCCCTTAATTTTTGAGGATCCTGACGCACCGTTACGGCATGCTCATCAACAACACAAAAGATACAGTCATTGTCATCCTGCATGGGGACCCAGTTTCTAAGTGATCCTATATAGTTGCCAACAGAAAGTTCACCCGAAGGCTGAATACCCGAAAAAATTATATCCTTGCTCATGGTAATGTCTCACTGCAGCGTGCACTGCAAATATTATGAAGGCAGTGATCTTATCAGATCCGTAAGTTGGTTATAACTGTCAAAAACGTAGTCAGGATTGGATTCTTTGACATCACGACCGCCATTGTAGCCAAATGTAAAAGCAACAACGCATGTTCCTGCTCGTCTTCCTGCTTCAAAATCGTTGGCGCTGTCCCCTGCCATGACAGTTTCACGAGGCTGTGCTCCAAATTTGTCCATAACGTACCGTACCGGGGCAGGATCCGGCTTGCGTTCCTTAATGACTTCTCCTCCCAACACCAGATCAAAAAAGGAAGCAAGGCCCATGTAACGTATCAGCGGTTCGGCAAATACCTGTGCCTTATTGGTAAGCACCGCAGTTTTTACGCCTCTCTTTCTTGCAAGCTTCAAAAAGTCCTGCACCCCGTCATAAACCGTAAAATTTTTATCAAGGGCACCTGAATATACTTCATTGAAGATTTCCCTGGCCTTCAGGGCAAGATCCTCTTCTATGGCATCAGTTGCTGCATTGAGATCCTGGGTAAGGGAGCGGGCTATAAGAAGGGGGATCCCATTGCCGATATAGGATTCAATTTGGGGAAAATCAGGCTTCTTGAAGCCTAATCTTTCACACATAGTCTGCACTGCAAAGGCAAGCTGCGGCATGGTATGGGCTAATGTGCCGTCCAAATCAAAAATCATTAATGAAGGGAGCCTGGTCAACAGCATGGCTAGAGCTCTCTTTGCTGATTTAAGCTTCTTCTTAAATCCTCAAGGGCCTGTTTACGCTTTTTCTGCCCAAAAAATGCTGAACCGACAACGAAGATATTGGCACCTGCCCTGGCACAGAATGCAGCGGTATTGACATCCACCCCGCCGTCCACTTCAATTAAAGGCTTAACATTGGCCTCTGCTGCCATACGCCTTACATCGGATATCTTCTGAATGGCAGAGGGAATAAGCTTTTGTCCGCCAAAGCCCGGGTTTACGGTCATAATCAGGACAAAATCAAGCTTGTCCCATAAATAGCGCAGCATCTGCGGCGCAGTCCCGGGATTTAAAACTATTCCCGCCTTAACCTTAAGATTCCTGATATAGGAGAGCATTCTGTCAGCATGGAAACATGATTCAGGATGAAAGGAGATCATGCCTGCACCGGCATCGGCATATGCTTTTACCATCTCTTCAGTTAAAGGATTTACCATAAGATGAACATCATACAGAGCATCCGGATATTTATCCTTAAGGGCCTTTAAAAACATGGGCCCGAAGGTTAGATTCGGAACAAAATGATAATCCATCACATCAAAATGAATCATATCTATACCGGCTTTTAGGGCATCGCCGACATCATCACCCAACGACAGAAGATTTGCTGAAAGGATTGATCCTGCAAACAGATAACGCTTATCCATAATTTAATGCTACCTTACGCTTGATATTTCATCCATAACAGTTGCAAAACTCTTGGGGAATGGTTTGGCACCCCTGACATAGGAGGGAAGTTTTGCCGCTGCATCCAAAGCTGCCTCTCGGGTGGGGTATTCCCCGGTAATTAACACATACCACGGTCTGCCTTCGTGAACGGTTTCATAGATCCAATAGCGCCCTCTAAGACCTGCCGACACTTCAATTACATTGTCCTTACTGCTTCCTGATACCACCTGCACAGTAAAATGAGCCTGATTTTTCAAGTTAAGCTCAGAACTGCCGCCAGGTATTGCCTCACCGGAAAAAGGCACATTATCCGGCCTTACCACAGAAGAATTCATCAGGCTGCTTCCTGCTGCAGAACTCCTGTTTTCAGCTGTCGTAACGGTTGTCGGAATGGTATCAGCGTTATCATCTTTTTTGGCTTCACGGATGGCTGCCCTTACCGAAGAGTGCTGGCGCCTTAAGGGCTTTGATGCATCATTATCTGCAGTTTGGGCACCGAAAGGAGTGTCCTGCAGGGGGATTTGAGAAGTTAAGGCCTGGGAACCCGGGTCTGTGCTGTCAGAAGGCCTGTTTTCTGCAGCAATATCTGATTCAGCCCCGGGCTTCTTAAAATTTTTCTCAATCTCACTTAGCTCTTCACCACTTATAACTACCTGCTGAGTAGTAGAAAGCTCGGGAGTTTGAGCATCAATTCCCGTTGGCAGGGGTTCCTGCAGGGCTCCTTCATCAATTATCACATCAGATGATTCTTGGGCACTTTCAGTTTGTGTCAGGGAAGCAGTCCTGGCGACAGTCTGCGGCTCCTCATCTGACCCCATGAAAAAGGGGACAAGGCACACCACGGCAATGATGAGGCAGATGATAGTAACAAAAATCCCAGCGCTGCCTTTTTTCTCTGCAACGGGTATATTTGCATCACGGGATGATGCTGCATTTTGAGCCACGGCAGTCTTCTTTGGAAGTTTACCGTTGGATGTCTCAGGCATGATAGCCCTCCAGTTTGTTTTTATTCTTGTCAATATGCACCAACTTCCCTACGCTTGGAAGTTGTGCTGCAACTTAGCTGATTATATCTGCAAATGACATCTTAGGACCAAAAAACGCCCTTTTGCCATCAATTTAAGCTGCAAAACCTGTAAAATTCGTCAAATTCTGCAGGATCTAAGTTTTTTTGACTAAAAAGTCAACTTCAGCCTGAAAAAAAATCCCCGGCCCCATTTTTTTACCGATGCTGTTTTTATGCCAAAATCAGATAGTAAGCTCTTAAGGCATACAGATAACTATTTAATATTCAACCAAAAATTTTTATAAAATCTTTTTGTCAAAATCATATAAAACCTCACAAAAATCAGAAATCCTGGATAACACCCCGGCAAAAAGTTATAAAATTCACAAGAATTGGTAAAATAGCTGCTCGTTTGTAACTTGGAGATTTAGTTTGGCTAAACCTGCTGTTCTGGTTATCAACGGTCCTAACCTCAATCTTTTGGGAACAAGGGAACCTGGTATATACGGCTCTGCAACCCTCAAAGATGTGGAGGATAGACTTAAATCCTTAGGACAAGAGCTAAATTGTGATGTGGATTGTTTTCAGTCTAATTATGAAGGCGCAATTGTTGACAAGATTCAGCAGTCAAGGGATGTAAGCAATTTTATCTTAATTAATGCAGGTGCCCTGACTCATACGTCGGTTGCAGTAAGGGATGCCCTGCTGTCAGTATCTGTGCCCTTTTTTGAAGTCCATATATCAAATGTCCACGCAAGAGAAGAATTCCGTCACCACTCCTACCTTAGCGACAAGGCTGTAGGGGTGATCGCAGGCTTCGGCATCGAAGGCTATGAATATGCTTTAAGAAAAGCCGTTCTCCTTGCAGAAGCCAGTTCTCAACGGGACGCTTAGGCGGCCTCCTGATTAGGAAACATGTATGCAGATTGATATTCATAAGATCGCAAAGCTTATTGATCTGGTATCAAATTCAGACATAGCTGAAATTTCCCTTAAACAGGGAGAAGAAGAACTTAAGATCTCCCGTCCCCAACCCGTTGCTTCGCAGCATACTGCTCCTCACAGCACGGTGTTGGCCGCTCCTGCTGCTGCTACCATTCCTGCAGCAGCCCCTGCAGTACCATCCGCTGCTCCTGCTCCTGCAGAACCTGCAGCAGAGCCGGTTTTAAATACCCAAAACTCAGGAAGCAACCTGATGAGATCGCCTATGGTCGGTACTTTCTACCGCTCGGCAAGTCCTACGGACTCACCATTTGTTGAAGAAGGCCAGACTGTCAAAGAAGGCGATACTCTATGCATTATTGAAGCCATGAAAATGATGAACCAGATCCAAGCCGACAGATCCGGGACCATCAAAAAGATCTTGGTGGAAAACGGCTCAACCATTGAGTTTGATCAGCCACTCTTCGAGTTCGAATAACAAGCGGCAACAGCATGAAACTTGAAAAGGTAGTAATCGCAAATCGCGGGGAAATTGCCCTGCGAATTTTAAGGGCGTGCAAACAGCTTGGCCTCAGGACCGTTGCAGTGCATTCCACGGCGGACCGTGATTTGATGCACGTAAAACTTGCTGATGAGTCTATTTGTATAGGGCCAGCCGCTGCCAAGGAATCATATTTAAATATCCCCTCCATCATTGCCGCGGCAGAGGCTACCGGAGCATCCGCCATCCACCCGGGCTACGGCTTTTTATCCGAAAATGCCGATTTTGCAGAAATGGTGGAAAAGTCAGGTTTTATTTTTATAGGCCCTACTGCAGATACCATCCGTCTTATGGGAGATAAGGTTTCCGCCAAAAGAGCCATGATGAAAGCAGGAGTACCCTGCGTTCCAGGATCGGACGGTGCATTGGGTGATGATCTTGAGGAGAATAAACGCCTTGCCCAAAAAATAGGCTATCCTATTATCATCAAGGCCGCAGGCGGGGGCGGCGGCAGGGGCATGCGCGTGGTACGCAAAGAGGAGGAACTTGAAGAGTCCATTGCCTTAACAAAACGTGAGGCAGACATGTTCTTCAATAATCCTGCGGTCTACATGGAAAAATTCCTGGAAAATCCGCGCCATATTGAATTTCAAATTCTCTCTGACAGTCACGGCAATGCCATTTATCTTGGTGAACGCGACTGTTCTATGCAAAGGAGAAATCAAAAAGTTCTGGAGGAGGCTCCGGCCCCATTTATTACCGAAGAGCAGCGCAAGTCCATAGGCGAAAGGTGTGCCAAAGCCTGCGTTGACATAGGATACCGCGGTGCCGGAACCTTTGAATTCCTGTACGAAAAAGGACAGTTCTACTTTATAGAAATGAACACCAGAATACAGGTTGAACACCCGGTGACTGAAATGATAACCGGCATAGACATTGTGCGCGAAATGATTATCGTTGCCGCCGGAGCTCCGCTTTCCTACAAGCAGTCTGACATAAAAATCAAGGGGCATGCCTTTGAGATGAGAATTAATGCCGAAGATCCCAAGACCTTCCTGCCAAGCCCTGGTGAAATCGGCTATTTGCATGTCCCCGGAGGCCCCGGAGTGCGCTGGGACTCTCACATTTACCAGTCCTATAAGGTGCCGCCGCATTATGATTCCCTGATAGGGAAACTCATCGTCTATGATGATGATCGTGAACTTACCATAGGACGTGCCCTTGTAGCCCTGGATGAAATGGTAATTGACGGCATCAAAACCAATATTCCACTTCACAAGGAACTTTTAAGCGACCCCATTGAAGTAAAGGGCGGGGTCTCAATCCATTATCTTGAAAGCAAGCTTGAACTTAAGCAGGAGCCCGGAGACAGTCAGGAAGGTGAGGCCAACCCCCCAGCTGAAGCTGTACAGGAGCCTAAACCACAGGACAAGGCACAACCCAGGCAGACTCAGGCGCAGGGAAAATCCCCAAAAAGTAACAAGAACACAGCTGATACCCCTGAAAAAAGCGCCGAAAAACCTGCAGCCGGAAAGTCCCGCGTCAAAAAAGCCGGGGCCTGATAAAGCCCTGGTACAGCTTAAAATATCTTT
>CAYNSI010000123.1:0-6752 GCA_964399665.1 uncultured Enterobacterales bacterium
TTCCTAAAACATCCAGATAAATTTCACACATATGCTTAGCGTTAAGCTTAGGATGCTTTTTCTCCCGGATAGGTTATACCCCAGTCTTGGCGTAATTTGTCCATAAGATCCATTACCTTTAAGGTGATGTCATGGGGCATTGAAGGGCATTCAAGCTCACCTTTTTTAATGGTTTCAAGGCATTCTGTCACCTGATATTCATAGCCTGTTATCTGCCTTGGAACTTCATAGGCGGCGCACAGGTAGTGGTCGCGGTCATATCTTTTAATGCGGCAGGGATTGTTGATATTATCAACTAAAAGATAGCCTTTTTCGCCGTAAATGCATCCTGAGCGATCAGAAGGGGTCAATGTGCCCGCAAGCAGTGAAGCGCTGCTGCCGTTATCGTAATTTAAGATGATGTTGCAGCCAACATCCATGCCGCTGTCATCCCTGATGCAGGTGCCATGAATTTCCCTGACATTGTCACCTAAGATCATCATGGCAAAGTTTAAGGTATAGACTCCGAGATCAAGCAGAGCCCCTCCTCCAAGCTTAAAATCAAGGCGTTCTGCCTTGGGATAGCACAGATTTGCCTGTACTGTATGAACCTTTCCTATGATATCTTTTGAGATAATGTCTCCAATAAGTTGTCTTGACGGCTGATAGCGGATCCACATCGCTTCGGTGATCAGGACCTTATTTTTTTTGGCAAGTTCAAAAAGTTCTACTGCCTGAGCTTTGTTTAAGGTGAAGCTTTTTTCAAGTAAAACATGCTTTTTGGCAAGAATGGCAGCTTTGGCATTTTCAAAGTGACACAGATTGGGTGTTGCAATGTACACTAAATCAATGTCAGGATCTTTCAAAACTTTATCATAGGAGCCGCAGGCTTTGGGAATGTCATAGAGTTTTGTAAATTCCCGGGCTTTTTTAAGGGTACGGGAAGCTGCCGCCTCAAGTACGATATCTTCATGATTTAACTCTTTAAGGGTAGCAGCCATATTTCCTGCCATCCTGCCGGTACCCATGATTGCAACTTTCATAAACACTCCTTATAGGACGACCTAAAGCCAGGGTCCCAAAACTTTCTGTTACTTCCTGCAACGACCAAGTTTTTCATCATAGAACAAGATATTCAATGTACCTTACTTTAAGTTACTTCATCAAGGTATAGACCTAAAAGAGCCAGCCGGTCGCACCGACGAGAGGCTTATTAAATCACCGGGCATTACATGCCTTCCCTTGCCTTATTTGGACTTTTCATCTTCTAAAGCCTTTTTTAAAGCAGTCTCCAAAAGTTCAAGACCTAAGGCAAGTTCCTTTTTCTTGATGACAAGTGGCGGGGCCAGGCGAATCACATTGGAACCTGCCTGAAGGATAAAAAGATGCTCTTTGGCACAATATTTTTGTATAAGGCCTGCCTTATTTTCCAAAATTCCGGTTAGTTCAGCCCCGCATAACAGACCTGCTCCGCGTATCTGCTTAAAACAGTTAAGCCTTGAATTGATATTTTCAAGTCCTGTGGCAAGAATTTTGCCTTTTTCTCTGACCTTAGCCAAAAATTCATCTGATCCTACCTTAGTGACAACATAGTCTGCCACGGCACAGGCCACAGGATTGCCTCCGAAAGTAGTACCATGAACCCCGGGACTAAAATGGGCGGCAATCTTTTGTGAAGTAAGCACCGCTCCTATGGGAAGACCTGCTCCCAGGCCTTTTGCCGAGGTTAGGATATCAGGCCTGAAGTCGTACTGCTCATAGGCAAAGAAAGTTCCTGTCCTGCCGATCCCCGTCTGCACTTCATCAACGATAATAAGGGCTTGATGTTTTTTGGCATACTCTATTACCGTGTGCAAAAAGTTGGGATCAATATTGATAATGCCGCCTTCTCCTTGGATAAGCTCAAGCATAACTGCGCAGGTATTATCTGAAATTGCCTCTTTAAAAGCTTCTGCATCATTGTAGGGGACATGGGTAATACCGGCTATTTTGGGACCGAATCCTGAAGAATATTTCTCCTGACCTCCTACGGTTACCGAAAATAAGGTCCTGCCGTGAAAGCTTTGTAAAAAGGAGATGATTTCATGCTTTTGTGGTCCAAAATCATCGCAGGCTGCTCTTCTTGCAAGTTTTAAGGCCCCTTCATTGGCTTCAGCTCCAGAGTTGGCAAAAAATACTCTTTCATAGCCGGTTCTTAAACAAAGTTTACGCGCCAGGGTCAGGGTTTTGTCGTTCACAAAAATATTGCTTGCATGCACCAGTCTTTTAGCCTGTTTTGCAATAATTTTGGTTACCTTCTTGTGATTGTGCCCGAGGCAGTTGACAGCTATCCCAGCGGTAAAATCAAGATAGGAATTATCAAGATCGTCAAAAACCCGGGATCCTCTACCCTTTACCAACACCATATCAAGAGGGCTGTAGCAGGGGAACATATACTTTTCAAAATCTTCTCTTAAAGCTTTCATGACAACTCAACCTCTCTTCCTTATCGGGTACGTGAAGTTAATCTCATAGGCATGCTCATCACAGGCAAATTTTTTTGGGCAGTTTTCACAATCCTTTAAAATTTTTTCCGGCAGCGCCTCCCTGGTAGTTTTATCAAATCCTATCCTGGCAAAAAATTGGGGATTGCGGGTTAGGGCAAAGACTTTTTTAATTTCCATCTGCTGGGCTTTTTTAAGAAGGAAAGTTACAATGGCTCTTCCTTGGCCCTGACGCTGAATAGCGGGGCTGACACCAAGAGATCTGATTTCGGCAAGACCTGAATCGTAGACATATAAAGAGGCGCAGCCTACTACTCTGCCGTCCTTAACACATACTGCAAAGGTAAGGATATTTCTTATGATGTCTTCACGCGGCCTTGGCAGGTTTTCGCCAACCTTGGCCCAGTGGCATACCATCTCGTAAAGGGCGTCGACATCAGAAAGCCTGGCCTGGCGTACCACAAAGTTATCAGTATTTTTAGAGCCTAAAAGTTCTGTTACCTGATTTAAGGCCTCAGCAATTTTGTTAAGCTCATGGGAGGAGAGCTGATTGAGCCTGTGTAGATCCAGGGCTTTATCATAAAGCTCGCTGACGTTTAAGCTTGAATAATCTCCTTTGTTTAAAAAAGGGATCTTTTTATTGTTCAAATCATCCATTCTCTACACTTATCTTGTTAACCTTTGAAAGTTATTTTAGGTTAGGTTAGGTTAGGTCAGGTCAGGAGCAGGGCATAGTGCCCTTTTATCGGTAAACGGTAAAAACGGTGCCGTTAAGTTCTGCAAAATCGGACGCTAAGGCACTGGATAGATCTTTTAGTGAAGTTAAGATCACTTTATTTAAAGTCTCCTTTGATGCTGCAAGGGCCGAGCGGACTTTAACCACCATCCCCTCTGTCACCACGCCGCGGGCAATAAGCTCTTCCCCTAAGGCTTCATCAATTTGAGGGATCAAATGTCCCTTATCATCCAAAACGCCGCTGACATCAGAAACTAAGATGAGAGGTGCTTTAAAGAGTTTGGCAAGAGCCAGGGCGACATCATCAGCATTGATGTTGTAAAGTGTCCCATCCTTAATGCCTATTGAAGATATCAGGGGCACAAAACCCTCGTTTAGAAGCATTTGCAAAAATTTACTGTCATTGGCAGCTGCCGAGGCAACTTGTCCGAATTTTGCATCCATAGGCTTTAGAACGACAGCATCACCGTCGGTGGCACACAGTCCCAAGGCTTTTTTGCCGCAGGATAAGGCCAAAGCCTGTAGATTTTTATTACAAAAACCTGACAGCATCCCCGTAATATAGGGCATGGCCTCCTTAGGACTTACCCTGATACCGTCTATTTTGGGAGTTACAATTGCAAGCTTTTTTAGAAGATCGTCTACTATCACCCCGCCGCCGTGCACAATGACGGCTTTTTTATCAAGATTTTTGAAAAACTGTTCCAGAAGATCCGGAGTACTAAGATTCTTGCCGCTTAATTTAATGATAACGGGGATCTTGTTATCCATATTTATAAAAGTCCCAGGGTTTCACTGAAGTCATAGGTAAGGTTAAATGCTTGTACTGCCTGTGAAGAAGCTCCCTTCATAAGATTGTCAATGGCAGAACTTATTACAATATATTTGCCGTCGTCCTTGAAGAAAATGTCACAAAAAGGGGTAAATTCAACATCCTTTACGGCGGAGGGAACATCTTTGAGTCTTACTAAACTCTTATTTTCATATGCATTAAGATAAGCCTTTGTAATATCAGAGGTGGTAACGTTGTCTCGTAATTTGGCAGTTATGGTAGCTAAGATCCCGCGCTTAAAATTACCTAAATGAGGATTGAAAATTACTTCGGTATTTAAATGGGCGGTAATTTCAGGCTGATGGCGGTGGCAGAAGATCCCATAAGCATTGGTACTTACCTCACAAAAATGCGAGTTTAACTTAAGGCCGCGTCCTGCCCCTGATACTCCGCTTACCGCATTGATAATTGGGCAGAAGTTAAGATTCAAAAGTTTTGCTTCAATAAGAGGCCGCAGGGAAAGCTGCGATACCGTAGGGTAGCATCCGGGAAGTGAGATCAAAGGACATTCCTTAAGATCTTTTTGATTAACAAATTCACAAAGAGCATATATGGCTTTATGTAAAAGATCCTGATGCTCATGTTTAAAACCGTAATACTGCTCATAAAACATAGGATCATTTACCCTAAAGGCTCCGGAAAGGTCAAAGACCCGGGCCCCTTGGGATATGAAATCTTTTGCAATATCATGACTTACCTTATGATCAGTACACAGGAAGACTGCATCAACCGATGATCCTAAAGCTTTAGGATCTGTTAAAGGCTTAAGGGGTAAATCACAGCGGTGAGCTAAGGATCCGTGCAGTTGACTGATTTTCTTACCCTGATCTTGAGAGTTTTCTGAGACATACAGTCCTGTAATCTGCGTTTTTGGGTGATCTGCAAGAAGACTGCACAACACGGCTCCGGTATAGCCGCTTGCTCCCACAATCGCAACATTTAACATGATTTACCTCGAAAAATCTGCGCTTTGTCCTCAAAGATTACCCTTAACTTTAGGACAATAACAAATCCCGTTTAAGTCTGCACAATAATAAAGCAAATTCAGCGGATAACTGCATGATTTTAAAGATGTAAACCTTGAACACCGCCGGGGCGGCTTGAGGTTATGCTGCAGTTTTAGCCTGATGCCGTATTTTTATGCAAGGCTTATTTTAATGCAAAAAGCTTAAGCGCCAAAATTTTCCAAATCCTAAGGTGTTATCATCTTCTTAAAGAAAAAAGCTTAAGGTACCTTAAGAGAGGTTTAATGAGAGCATGGACTTTAATAAATGTCTTCAAATTCTTGCCAAACTGGTTTCCTGTCATAGTGCTTCAAGTGATGATGAGGCCTTAGATGAGGGAAATGCTGCGCTCATCTCCTATGTAAAGGATCTTCTTTCAACACAGGGCTTTAACTTTAAAGAAATTCACTACAGTGACAAATGGAGCAATCTTTTATGTACCAGAGGCGAGCCTAAAGTTGTTTTTAGTGCGCATTCTGATACGGTACCCTGTGCTGCAGGAAGCTGGCACAGTGATCCTTATACTCTTACGGTAAAGAAAGATGAGGATAAAGCCTATGGGCTTGGAGCCTGTGACATGAAGGGCTTTCTTGCTGCCGTCCTGACTACAGCTTGCAGCAGTAAGTTTGATATGGCGATCCTTATTACTGCAGAGGAAGAGACCTCAATGAATGGAGCCTATGCTGCAGCCTCGGCCTTAAAGAATGAAGGCGTGGCATATCCTTTAATTGTAATCGGGGAGCCTACCTTAAACACTCCGGTTACGGCACATAAGGGCTGGATGTATCTTGAACTTAAAATTACAGGAAAAGCCGCCCATTCCTCGGCTCCCCATGAAGGAGTTAATGCCATAGTAAAATCCTCACAGCTTATTAAAATGCTCGATGATCTTAAAGAGCTGTGGAAAAGCAGGGTGGTAAAGACAGGACACAGCGATTATGAAAGCATTCCCACCTTAAATTTTGGCAAGGTCACAGGAGGGGATTGTGCCAACCGGGTTTGTGATGAAGTAACCCTGATAATGGATGTAAGACCCACACAATATTACGGCATTGAAAAGATTAAAGCTGATATCCTTGATTTGACAACAGATTTTCAAAAGCAGGAAGGATCTGACACCAAAGTAACTATATCCTATCCTTATCCGCTGATTGAGCCTTTAAAACGTTCAATACAGCCTGATACTGTAAGTCTTTTTGAGAACATTACCTCAAAAAAGACTGTAAGCGTCAGCTACTGTACCGAAGCTTCAGTGTTGCAGGAATTAGGCCCCTGTGTCATCATGGGCCCAGGCTCCATTGCCCAGGCACACACAGTCGATGAATACATTGCCTTAAGCTCGCTTAAAGATGCCATAGGACAGATTAGCAGGTTATTACACAGCCTGCAGTAATCTGTGGAACAACTTTGTGCTTCCTTACATTAAATCAGCAGCGTCTCAATTAATCCTCCGCTGCCTTAAGCCATCCTTTAGGAGTAAGAGTTTGGCAATTTCTTTTTGTCTGCAATTTTGCACTAAATTTTGCTATTTTGAACTCTTCTTTGAGACTCTAACTTTTAGCAAAGAAGCACTCCTTAGTGATGTGGGGTAAAAAATTCTTAAAATCATAAGATTAATATCTTCTGATTGTCTCGGTATTGAGCTAGAATCGGCATACATTAAGATCTAAGTCTTTAAGCAAATTTTGGGTTTTGGATCTTACTGTTCTAGTAAAATA
>CAYNSI010000124.1:0-6642 GCA_964399665.1 uncultured Enterobacterales bacterium
CGCCTGACCAAATAAAACCACTACTTATTATGCGGTTTATAGGCCAAACTAGATCGCTCATTTTATGCAGAATCCAGGTCACCGGTACAGCCGCACCAAGATAACTTGTCCGGGTCATTAAGTTGTTTTAAATGCAGGAAAGATATGCCGCCGTCTTTTGGTTACGGGAAAATCAGGATTTTAAGATTGGTTGCGGGGATAGGATTTGAACCTATGACCTTCGGGTTATGAGCCCGACGAGCTACCGAGCTGCTCCACCCCGCGAAACAATACGCAAATTTTAGAGATGACTTTATGGTATGTCAAGATTTTTTAAACGTGTTCAGGATAGGTTTTCGGGCAGCTTGAGTATTTTTATTTAAATCTCAAAATGTTACTCTTTGTTTGGGTTGACTGTGCCAATCCTACAAATAAGAGCTCGCTCCTTCCTGATTTCCTGACTTTACTTAAATGGGTTCATGCGTTGCTGCCGTAATTCTTTTTAAAGGGTTCGTAAACCACTTTATCCAGGACATCGGTTGAGAAAACGTGCGGAATTTGCGGCATATCAGGAGCCTTGAAGTCTCCATGATCAAAGCCCACCTTATAATGACACTGTTTTTGATGCGGACCTAAAATAAAATTGGGCATCATTTCATACAGCTTTTTGGCATCATTAAGCATTCTTTCATAGTTATCAATAATTTCGTTGGCAAGCTTAAGCCCCTGCTCAGGGTCATTTCTTTTAAAAAGACAGTAGGATGCAAGGATAAAAAGTGTTTGGGTGCTGCCTTCTAAAATTGTTGCTACATACCTCTGCTTTGTGGCCCGAAGCTTATAGATGATTTCTGAAATCTGCTCGAGCATTTGAATATAGCCCATCCTGTCATCAGGTCTTTTTGCGGTAATTTTAAGGATGAGGCCTATTGTGGCAAAAAATTCTTTTATGGCCAGCATATCGAGAACATCCTCACGGGTCTTATCTATAGTAAAGGTTTTGATATCATAGATGGTATCCAATATTGTTTTCTTATCAAGGGGTTGTTTTGATTCAAAAACAGGAATTAAATCCTCGCTTCTTAAGGGGGCGGCACCTTCAATAAAAGCTCCGTCCGAGCAGTTGGTACAGGAAAAATCTTCATCGAGATGTTTGCTGCGTTCTATCAAAAGCTCCAGGTGACGAAGGGAGAGCCTGTAAAAATTCGGCGAATATACCTCTCCGCCGAAGTTTCCCTTGGTGATATATTTTTTGTTGACCTTGCCTCTGATATCTTCTCCTCTAATAGTTTTCTTGTTAACGTACACCGAAGAAAACTCGGAGTGTTCGTTCATGGTTTCTTCTATTTTGGTGCCGTTGTCAATACCAAAGAAGTAGAGATCTTTAAAGTTCAGACACAAGGCTACAGCAAGCCCGCAGTTGCCGACCAAAGGATTCATCAGGAGTACGCTCTGCCACTGTAATGCCGTTTGAGGATCAGATGACATCAGCATCCAGTAGAAAGGTTCATCGGTTTTGGCAAAAATGCAGGTGCGCTTGAACATTTCCGTGGTATAGGGGTGGATTACCTCGGCTGTGAGCAGAATAACCCTGTCAAGATAGCTTTTATCGGGAAGGATTTGCAGGGTTTCACAAATCTGTGGAGTGCGCTCAGTTGCTGCATAAAAATCAGCCTGAACTCCTGCCCGGTACAGAGATTCCAATGCCGTACCACAGGCTATAATCAAGGCCTTATCCTGATTTTTACGGATAAAATCTATATCCTGATCCAGTGAAGGTCCATTGCCTATGATAAAAACCGGGAGTTTTTTGTATTCTTCGGGAATGGATTTTTTGTTAGCCAGGCCTTTTTTATTGATAATGTTGTCACAGCCATGGGACAGAGCAAAGATGTGATCGTCATAAAAGCCCATGGAAGAGTAGATGCGGCCGTATTCTTTGGCTATAACATCCGCACATTTATTGATCTCGGCGCTGCGGTAATGAACATAAACAAAGTAAAAGCCTGACAGGAATTTACCGTGCTTTGTGTAGAACTTGTTAAGTTCATCGTAAAGCATTTCCTCAGTCTGGCCCAGCACGAGGTAGAGCCCGTAATTGTTTTCATTGAGAAAATCCAAAAGCGGGGCCCAGTCAAAGGTGTGTAAGGATGCAAAGAAGAGATCCAGATTGGGCTCTATAATAATCATATTGGCAATTTCAATGCGCTCATAAAGCATGGCTATGGGATAGCCCAGCCCGGCTCCCAGCATTATGCAGCAGGGAACCGCCCCGGAAAGCTTGGGGCACTGCTCATTGTCCTGATAGGATTTAATGATTCTGACTGCATCATTCATGTAGCGGTGGTGGATCTGCCCGCACCAGTCGTTCTCATAATTGTAACGGACCTGGGAGAACATCTGGCGCTCAAGAAGCATGTCAACTTGCGTTTCGCAGATAGTCAGAGGGTTGATGCATTTATAAAAGATTTCATTGGTTTTGGGAAAGATCAGATTGGGGATCCCGTTTGGAGCGCAGAAAAATTCTATGGTCTCTTCCGGCCGGTATTTTCTGAAGGTTTCGGCCACATCGGGCATATACTTCTCAAAGGCTGCAATATTTCTTGCAAATCTTGCAATAAGCTCATCCCCCATGGTCTGCTGTAAATTGATAAGTTCCCTTATCTTAGTGGCATCCCTAAGATCAAATGATTCAAACTTAGCACTTAATGCATCAAGATCAGTAGGATCAAAAGCTTTTTCGCAGGCCTTTGACATGATTCTCTCCTTGTTTTGTTTTATTCTTTACTTTTTGGTGGGCAGGCCGGCATATCAGCGGTTTCTTCTTACCCTGCGGTACTGTTTTAATCCTGCAGAACCTCGGTTTAATTTTATAAGCTCAGTTCTGGCCTCATCCTGCTGCTCTTTGGCAAATGCAATGCATTCTCCCAAATGGGTGACAAGATCGGCGATATAATCCTGCAGCTCTCTTTTGGTGTCAGGATCAGTTTCAGCGCTGATGCCTTCAACAAGCCTGCGCATGGCTGGCTCCAATTGGGCAGAGAGACTGACGCAAAGATCATAATCTTCCTCATTTACGGCATCAGTCATCTTATTAACAAGTTCAGTAGTCTCCTCAACTATCTTTAATTCCTTCATTTTTCAGAACTTTCCTTATGCTGTCCCATGCGCCATGGAACGGTCCCCGCTGCCGAACACCTCCTGTGCATCATCGGTGTGTGCCCTGAGTCGATTGGCTTCTTCCTGCGCGCTTACAGGAATTTTGTCCCAAGCCTTTTTTATTGGCAAGAAAACTTTAATGGCATTGTCGAGTGCTGCACAATTTAGATTTATGGAAGCCTCTGCTACGTTGTCAATCATGTAAGAATAGAGATCAAAAAGATTCAGGGCAATATTGCGGTTAAAGGAATAGTCAAGGGTACTTTTGAGATTTTCCAAGATGGCAGTGGCTGAGCCCAGCAGCCTGCCCTTGGTCTCATAGTCCCCCCTTTCTATGGCGCTTTTTGCTTTTATCAAACGCTCAAATAGTCCCTGATAGAGCATTTTAGTCACGACATAAGGGTCTGCTACTGCTATTTCGGCACTAAGCGAGGTGCGATAGGCTTCAAGTTTTCTGCCATACATAAAACATCTCTCCATATAGAAAGTTGGCACTTTTTGCCGGCATTGTAATTATTTGATGTCTTATGCAAGTATGATGCCTGATTAAGACTAGAAAGAGGAGTGTGCAAGCAGGAAAAAAACCGCCCGCTTCTGCCTCTGTCTCTGCTTGACAGCTTTTATATAAAGCCTGTGCCTTCTGCCCCTTCTTAGGGAAAGATGACGCACGACATTATGCTTTAACCTCCTCATACCCTCTCCTGAAGATTTACTGCAGTCAACTTAAGGTTAAAAGTACTGATATTTCAGGATTCTATCACTTAAAGGCAGGGAATTTAATTTAGCAGGAGGTAAAATCATCCCAAAGTGTCCGCCTTCTTAAGGTGTTGATGCTTTTGCGGCCTTAAGCTTGCGGCAGCTGCCAAAAAAGGCACCTAAAAAACTTTGACTTTGGTAAAATTAGGCCACTTTTAAGAAGATCTTCTGGTCATCACCTCCTCCATCCTGATTGTGAGAGCATTATTATGGAAATTATGCACGGAACGCCGGCCCTTTCTCACTACAAAACCGTAAAGCTTATTAAAAAACTCAATGAAGCCGGTGTGGCTGCAGCATCTATAAGCACGGAGTATGTGCATCTTATTGCTCTGAAGGAAAGTCTTACCAAATCAGAGCAGCAAGTCTTAGAAAAGATCTTAACCTACGGCCCTGCAGGGGCCCAAAGCCTGTCAGATGGGGAACTGTTTTTTGTGATCCCCCGTATCGGAACAATTTCTCCCTGGGCTTCCAAGGCAACTGATATTGCTCATAACTGCGGACTTGACAAGGTAATTCGCATAGAACGCGGGATTGCCTACTATGTGAAAAAGCACAGCGGCAAATTAAGCGAAAGTGACAGGAAGATCACCGCCTCATTAATTCATGATCGCATGATGGAAAGTGTCTTAGGTTCCATTGAGGAGGCAGAGGCTCTCTTCAATACCGACACCCCTGGAAAGATGACGGTTATAGATTTGACAGGACGTGGCAGGGCTGCTCTTGAAGATGCCAATGTGTCCCTGGGGCTGGCCTTGTCTTCAGATGAAATGGACTACCTTTTAAAAAGTTTTCAAAGCCTTGGGCGTAATCCTACTGACATTGAATTGTACATGTTTGCCCAGATGAATTCTGAGCACTGCCGTCACAAGGTCTTCAATGCTTCATGGACCATCGACGGTCAAAAGCAGGATAAGTCCTTGTTTGAAATGATCCGCAATACCACAGAGGCCTCTCCTGATTATGTCTTGTCTGCCTACAAGGATAATGCCGCGGTCATGCAGGGCTCAACGGCAGGACGCTTTTATCCTGACAGAGTTACTCTTGAATGGGCCTACCATGAAGAAGAACTGCCTATTTTAATGAAGGTTGAGACCCACAATCATCCAACGGCCATCTCTCCTTTTCCGGGGGCGGCTACAGGATCTGGCGGGGAGATCCGCGATGAGGGAGCCACAGGAGTAGGCTCTCGTCCTAAGGCCGGTCTTTGCGGCTTTTCGGTTTCCAATCTTAAGATCCCAGGATTCGTGCAGCCCTGGGAATATGACTTTGGCAGGCCCAACCGTCTGGCCTCAGCCCTTGAAATCATGATTGAAGGTCCGCTGGGGGCTGCGTCTTTTAACAATGAGTTCGGCCGTCCCAATCTTTGCGGTTACTTTAGAACCTATGAAGAGCAGGTAACAAGTTTTAACGGCACTGAAGTGCGCGGCTATCATAAGCCCATTATGCTGGCAGGAGGCTGGGGGAATATCAGGGAAAAGCACATCAAAAAAGATTCCATCACAGTAGGAGCCAAGCTTATTGTCTTAGGCGGCCCTGCTATGGAAATAGGCTTAGGCGGTGGTGCGGCGTCGTCGATGTCCTCAGGGCAGTCCAGTGAGGATTTGGATTTTGCTTCAGTGCAAAGAGGCAACCCTGAAATGCAAAGGCGCTGCCAGGAAGTCATAGATGCCTGCTGGCAGCTTGGTGATGACAACCCCATTATGTTTATCCATGATGTAGGTGCAGGCGGCTTGTCAAATGCCATGCCGGAGCTGATTGCAGATGGCGGAGTAGGCGGGTATTTCGAGCTTCGCAAAATTCCCAATGATGAGCCCGGCATGAGCCCGCTTGAGATCTGGTGCAATGAATCGCAGGAGCGCTACGTTTTGGCAGTGGCCCCTGAAAAATTAGCTGTTTTTGAGAAATTTTGCAAAAGGGAAAGAGCGCCGTATGCTGTAATCGGCGAGGCTGTAAGTGAAAAAAGGGTTATCCTTCATGACAGCTTTTTTAATAATGATCCCATCAATCTTCCCCTGGAAGTTCTTTTGGGAAAGCCGCCCCGCATCCACAAGGATGTCAAAAGTCATGAGTGCACAAGCCCTGCTTTGGAACTTGACGGCATCAGTGTCTGTGATGCCGCAGAAAGGGTTTTAAGACTGCCTGGCGTTGCCGAAAAGACCTTTCTTATCACCATAGGTGACAGGACGGTAGGAGGTATGAGCGCAAGAGATCAGATGGTAGGCCCCTGGCAGGTTCCCGTAGCAGATGTTGCCGTAACCACGGCTTCGTATGATTCATACCGCGGGGAGGCTGCCGCCATCGGAGAAAGAGCTCCTGCTGCCCTGTTGTCCCATGAGGCCTCGGCAAGACTTGCAGCAGGGGAGGCCGTAACCAATATAGCCGCTGCTTTGATAGGGGATATCAGGAGAGTTAAGTTATCGGCAAATTGGATGACATCATCAGGTCATCCCGGGGAGGATGCCGGCCTTTATAAAGCAGTCAGGGCTTTAGGAGAGCAGCTGTGCCCTAAGCTTGGTATTGCAGTGCCTGTTGGCAAAGACTCCATGTCCATGCAGACAGTCTGGCAGGATGAAGATTCAAAGGAGGTATCGGTAACTGCTCCTTTGTCGCTTGTAATTTCTGCCTTTGCCCGCTGTGAGGATGTCAGAAAGACTTTAACTCCACAGCTTAGGACGGATGCAGGTCCTACCGTGCTCATCTACATCACCTTAGGTGACAGGCAGAACCGCATGGGAGGCTCGGCTTTGG
>CAYNSI010000125.1:0-6630 GCA_964399665.1 uncultured Enterobacterales bacterium
ACAGGTTTCTTTAGCAGTTTGAGGTAATAGTTTTCATTGGGACAAAAGTACTTCAGCTTAGTAAGCTCATCTTCAAAGACACGACCTATGGCTATGCGCTCGTGTTTCTTCTTGCCGTTAACATGAAACGATCTTACTCGATAGCGCAGATACACATCACCTTTACGGGGTGAGAAACACTCATAGTTCGGCCCCTCAGGCACGGGCAGACGAATCTGGGGAAAAAGCATAGAGGATCTCCTAAAGCTTCCTGCCAAAATCTTAATAACAAGTCACCATAAAAAGCAATAAAAGTCCCTTCTTTTCTATGCAACTTACTGATTCATATTAGATTCTTAGAAAAAACGAGTGCAAACTTGAACCTGCAGCCTGCAAAGATTAACAAGATCCAGTCTAAAAAAGCAGAAGCTCAATACAGATCATAAGATTTTTCATAAAAGCAGCATCTTGCAACGTCAATTATGAAATATTTTTCACTCAAAAAACTTAAGTTTTTATTGCAAAATCCGCAAAGCGCTATATAATTTAGCCGTCTAAATTACTATGAGAAATATTATGAAGCAAGAGCACCGTACTTCTCCTCCAAGCTTGGATGATTTATACGCTTTAGCTGGAAAACTAGGGGCAAGCTGCGATCTTTCAGTCTTAAATTTGGGGCTGAATCTCATAGATATTGCTGAGGTTATTTCTGAGGAGATCTTTTATCCGTTAAATAAAGACCTTGGAATCTCAAGGGGCCGCTTTGTTTTGTTGGCAGTGCTGCGTCAAGTAGGCTCAATAACAGTAACGGAGCTTGCAAAACGTTTGGGTGTTGCTCCGGCCTCAACATCAATTATGGTAAAAAGACTTGCCTCAAAGCCGGATCCTCTTATTACCCGTGAGGCTAATTCCAAGGGGGGCTATTCCTTTGTTATCTCCCTTACCACAAGGGGAGAAGCTCTTATTGACAAGCTGGTACTTGAGCATGTCACAGCCATGGAAAGCCGTTTTTCTGCTCTTAATGATATTGAAAGAAATGAGATGTTGAGACTTTTAAAAAAACTTACTTAAGATCCTGCAGTAGCAGCGCCTGATGCAGGATCACAGCTTTGCGCTTGACAAATAAAATCCTATTAGTACCAGCAAATCAGCCTGTTAAATTACGAGAAATATTATGACAGAAAAATTTCGACAACAGCCTATCTTTCGCACTGTAATGCTCTTTGTGTGCTTGTTTTGTGTTGCTGCCCTTTTAATTATGTTAGGAAGAAGAAATGATGCCATGACACAAGCTTACTATTCCCAAGCAGGTGTTGTGATGGCAGATGAAGTCGCCGTGAGTGCCCGCCATGTCTCAGGAACATTAATCAGCCGACCCGTAATTCAGTCCCAGGAAGTGACTAAAGGTGAGGTTTTAATGGTTTTAGATGACAGTGACTATAAGATTGCTCTTGCTGAGCTTATGGCTCAAAAAGATCAATACGAGGCAGATATTAGAGCTTATGAAAACTCCATTGCTATAGCCTACGATAACTATCAGACTACCAGATTAAGCACCAGACACTCACTTGAGAGTACTCTTGCCAAGGTAAAAAGTGCCGAAGCTACTCTTGTTACTGCAACCTCTGATCATTCCCGCTATCAACGATTATTAAAAGATAAAGCGGTATCTCAATCTGATTATGACAGGATCCACTCTGAGTATATTTCCGCTCAAGCTTCTTTAACTCAGGCTCAAAATGACCTGGATACCCTTCTTATCGGAGCTTCTGATGAAGATCGTGAGAGATTTTTAAGAACAGAGGATGCCTCTGATGTTGAAACCACAGCGCTGCGTACCCAAAAAGCTACTGTGGATAATATGACTAATACTCTAAACAGCATGAAAGCACAGCTTGCCAATCTTAGACTGCGTATAAATCAAGCAGAGCTTGATTTAAGCCGTACCATAGTTACAGCTCCCTGTGATGGCAAGATTTTGGAATTTAATTTTGAAGAAGGTGAATTGGTAGGTGCTAATGCTCCAGCAGTTATCCTTGAAAAGCGCGAGCGCTATGTTGACCTTTACTTACCTGAGGGCTACGCCACAGCTTATAAGGCCTCAGATAAGGTCACCTTATTTGCACCAGTTTTAGGTAAAGAATATCAAGGCACCGTACGCTTTGTTAATCCTGCACCATCATATGCCTCATTGCGGATGACAAGAGAACAGGGGCAGGCTGATCTAACAAGTTATGAAATGCGTGTCTACATCGATGATCCCTCACTACTCCCTGGAATTACATTGGAGCTTACCCATGATTAGACAGGAAATATTAAGATCAATGGTCGAGGAGCTCCAGGCCATGAGATCAGGACACTTTGTCCCCTATCACAAGATGGCAATTACAGTTGCTATCTTAGTAACTGTGCTCTTTTCAGCTATTTTCGCTCACTCCACTGTCTTTGAAGGCAAAATTGCTGTTATTGATCTTGATAGGACCAGCACTTCATCTCGTCTTATTCAGGAGCTTGACAGTTCCTCATACATAACGGTTGCCAAGGTCTATACTTATCCTCAATCAGTTGTAAGACTATGCGCTCATGATGAAGTTTATGGAGTTCTCTATATCCCTAAAGGTTTAAGTGAGCAAATAAGTGCCCAGCATCAACGTGTTCTGTTACGTTATTATGCGGACTACCTTAACGAGGCTCAAAATGCCGAAATTATCGAGACCATTACCGAAATTGTCAATGAGATGGGTGCCGGCATAGCTGTTTCTTCAGTAAGCACCAAGGCTCAAGTTACCGGCCAGGAAGCTCAGGCATTGGTGTCACCATTAGGTGTTGAAGTCCGTCGTCTCTTCAATCCAACATTTTCGGCAAGTACAGGAACTATAAGCTCCTTCCTGCTTTTTTTCTCCTCCTTATATCTGGGTTTGACTACACTAATGATCCCGGGGCGTCTTCGCGTCACCCAACTTTGGGATCAGACTCTTATGGGACGTGATTTTTGGGCTATGGTATCAAGAATAGTGCCTTATGCCTTTTTCTATGTCTGTGCCATTGGCATTTTACAGACCTTATTAGTAGTATTCGGGCAGATGCGCTTTGCAGGAAATTATCTATACTACGCACCGGCATTATTTCTGTGTGCCATGTGCATTGGGGTCTTAGCACTGGCAATGGCATTTAATTCAAAAGAGCCCGGAGCCGGTGCTTCCTTGATGATCTTTTTAGTTCCACCTGGATTTATCTTAGGCGGCGCTACCATGGCAACAGGAGTTCTTTCCCAGGGAGCTTGGACCTTTTCTCATTTGTTCCCGCTTACGTGGCTGTATCATGTGCATCGCGATATAGCAGGACGAGGTTTGGGATTAGGTGATCTGCTGGATCTTTTTGGGGCTCTTGTTGGTTATTTTACGTTCTGCCTGGTGCTGCTTTCTTTGCGCTATTACAGTGCCTTGGCAAAATCGCACAAAACTTCACCTGAAGAGGTGCGAGACTAAGTGACCACTAACAATATGATGCCTTAATCAAGCTTAAGATCATTTTGGGAAGGTTTGGTTTCAAAGGAAACAAAAAGAACCTCTGACTTAAAGGATCCTTGCGCAACCATGGTGGTAACCTCATCGCCTTCTTTTAGTTCTTCAAGCTTTACTGCTTTACCGTCTTTAAGCGGCAGTCCATAGCCTCTTTTAAGTACCAATAAAGGATTTAAGGCGATAAGCTTTTCAGTCAAGGCGCAGGCCCTGGCATTAAGAAGATGCACTCTATCAGCAACTCCGCTGCGGGCAAGTCTTGCATCCAGAGATTTTGAGTACTCAAGCATCACAGCAAGTCTTTTGTTTACGGCAGAATTTAATCTCTGCTCCAGGCTGTGGATGGTCTCTTTTTTTCTTAGCAGCACTGCCTCAGGACGGATGTTGTTCAATCGTTCAATAAGATTAAGGCTTCTGTCATTACAGTTTAGAAGTTTCAGGCGCAGCACTTTGTCAAATCTCAGGCAGATTTCCATAAGACGGGATGACAACTTTTCTGCTTTAAGCCTGGGATGACTGCTTTTTAAGGCCATATGAAGATTATCAAGACGCAGTCCCAAACTATTAAGATGCCCGGTCACCGCCCCTGTCAGGGAAGCTATTAAGTTATCAAGATAATCTCTGATATCAAAGATGGTAGGAGTTGAGATCAGCTCGGCTGCTGCAGTGGGGGTTGCCGCCCTTACCGAGGCAGTATAGTCAGTTAATACCACATCAGGTTCATGACCTATGGCTGAAATAATAGGAACCGGAGAAGCAGCCACGGTTCTTGCCACATCCTCATCCCAAAAAGCCAGCAAATCTTCTTGAGATCCTCCGCCCCTTGCCAGGATGATTACCTCAAGGCTTTTATCCAAATAGGCCGTCTTCAGGGCCTTAATGATAAGCGCCGGGGCATCCTCCCCCTGCACCTTGGTGTCAAATACTTTAAGCTCAATTAAAGGGTTTCTCCTGCTTACGGTACGTTTCATATCATGTACGACAGCACCTTCTTTTGAGGTAACAAGGCCGGCTTTGTGCAGGATCCCCGATGGCAGGGGAAGTTTGCGCTTTTCATCAAACAGCCCTTCTTTTTGAAGCTTAAGCTTGAGTTTTTCAAGCCTCTCAAGGAGGGTGCCCCGCCCCTGCATGTAGACTTTGGTTACAATAATGCTAAAGCGTGAGTTTTTGTCGTAAAGGGAACTTTTGCCTACCACAATAACCTGCTGCCCTGTTTCCAAGGTAAAGGGAACATCCTTAAGGTAATTTCTAAATAAGGTGCACTCAGTGCTGGAATTCTCATCCTTAAGCTTAAAGTAGCAGTGACTGTAGTTTTTATTGA
Organism: uncultured Enterobacterales bacterium; assembly: GCA_964399665.1. GTDB lineage: Bacteria > Pseudomonadota > Gammaproteobacteria > Enterobacterales > Succinivibrionaceae > Avisuccinivibrio_A. The sequence goes on from CAYNSI010000125.1 coordinate 4,822, forward strand.
TCTCTGAGATCTCCCCTGCCACCACTGCGGTACCCAGTCTTAACAGGGCATCATTGGTAAGACGCACAAAAGTGCTGACTGTCATTACCTGCTCCCTTAAGGACTCAGGAAGCAGCTTATTGTTTGCTAATGTCGATGCAGTATCCATTGGTAATTATGCGCCTTGTTGGATTAGACCTGACTTTATTCTTCAGGGGCGTATTTAAGATAAAGATAGTGAAACAAAGCTGACAACAGCTCTCCAATTGAAGCCTTTGTGTACCAATTCTTTAAAAAATCGGTAGTTATTCTGTCGTTGCCGAATTTATGGCTTCTTGTTAAGAACTTCTTTTCTTCATCAAGAAGTTCTTTAAAAATCTTCTCCAGACAGGACGGCAGTACCTGCCTTGAGTATAAAAGATCCTGTTTTTGGCTCGCTTCAGCTTTGGTGTCTTTATTGATCCTGTCAGGATAAGTACGCATGATACAAAAATCCTGCAGTTTTTTACGCTCTGATAACTCAATATTAAGCGCAAAGTAGGAAGTTTTCTGATGCAATCCTGTAATTTGAACTACCGTTTTTAAACCATCCATGACAGCAGACTTTTTAATATCAAGATTACGAGTGCTCATAAAGGTAAAAACACCCTGTGAAGTTTCGACTTTGTAACATAAATCAGGCCACTTGGCTGCCATGCTTTGAAAATGAAGGTGGGTAAAGAGCAGATCGTCACTGTCTTCATCAGATAATGTAAGGGGGATCATAAAGGGGAGTTTGCTGTCCAAAACATAGGATACCCTGCCGCCCAAATTCTGCGTACCAAAGGTTACAAACCCTTTTTGGCTTATCTTTGAGCACTTTATCAAAGAGTAGAGTGCAGATTGCTCACTATCAAAAGACTTAGGGCACAGTACCGGGCATCCTGACTCATCTTCAACAAGATCTCCCAAATCAAGCACATCAATTGGTGAGGTAATATTAAGATCCTCAAAGCGTAAAGATAAGGTATCGTTCAGTTCATAAAGATTGCCGTAAAGATAGGCCCCAAAAGCCTCCTCTCCCAGGATTTTAATGGTCATGGCAACAATTTGTGCAGTGATCGCAACTGAAGGCAGCGGCATTTGCGGCACCAGGGCCAAAAGCTCGGGATGATAGTCATTGACAAGGGAAATGACATCCCCGACTGTGCTCCCGCCCTTGAGCTTGGTTAACAAGATGATGTTTATGACTGCCTCAAAGGATACCTCAGAGGGTGTCATAAAGCTTTTTAAGGCAGAGTTTTTGGCAATACTCCGGCGCACTCCGGCAAGCTTGTCGGTAAAAAACCTGCTTGTTGCTGCAAATTCCAAAGCCTGATGATAGCGGTCAAGATACTCCTGCTCGTCGTAAGGGAGACTTAAAGATGCAAAATCATGTCTTATTTGGGTGTGGCGATCTTCCAAACCTTCAAAAATAAGTCCCAATAAATTGTTTTCAAAAGTGGTTTGGTCATAAAAAGTAGTATCTGTGCCTGCATCAAGATCATTTTCACTGTATGTGAAGGCAGGGAGAACATCTTGTAGGCCCTGATCTGTCATTCTTGTTCCTTATCCGTTTTTACTTTCCATCAATTTTGGTGCTTTGCAAAAGCATGAAATGAGCCTTCTTTGGTTGCTTTATTTTACCCGCAAAGAGCTTTATTTTTTATGATGCCAAAGCGCATTGGAGCGCAAATTAATTTTAAAAATTCAGTTGACACCTACTAAAAGATCCACGATAATGTGCCCCGTTCTGTGATGCGGGCATAGCTCAGTTGGTAGAGCATAACCTTGCCAAGGTTAGGGTCGCGA
>CAYNSI010000126.1:0-6492 GCA_964399665.1 uncultured Enterobacterales bacterium
ATTGTGACAGCAATGGCAGGCTAAGGCTTTGGATGCGGATAATTGAGCTTGGAAAGTATGCCCTGGAACAGCTTGACATAAGAGAGCAGGTGATCCCCGAATTAAGAGATCTTTTAGACAGCAATGACTGCCTTGCTGTGCACTACGGGTTCATGGAAAATTACAAAGGCTATTATGTAGTTAAACTTGCAAATCCAAAAGCCGGCATGGCCTTAATGTCCCGGGAAGGTGCTGAGATTTCCCTGGTGCATGCGGCTCTTGGCAAGTGTCTTTTGGCCTATCAGCCGGAGCCTGAGCGTGAGCGCATTCTGTCAGGACTTGACTATACCCCGGCTACTGAAAATTCAATTACCAGCAGGGAAGATTTGCACCGGGAGCTTGCCAAGATCAGGCTTAACGGCTGGGCTTTTGACAACAGCGAAGGAGAGCGAGATATCAGGTGTGTTGCTGTTCCTATATTAAGTGCCGCAGGAGACTGTTTAGGTGCCATATCCATTGTAGGGACGGTAAACCGCTATACTGATGAGGCGATCCCCTCGATAGTGGCTCAGACCAAGCAGTGTGCTGCCAATATCATAAAAAAACTTACCCTGTAAAAAGCTTTGATAAGGCCTTTTATAAAATAAGAGCTTAATCACAAATAAATCTTAAAAGTTATACTATTGTCTATTATAATGGATGAAACTTTTTGGAAACAGGAATGCTTCTGCCATGAAGGTATTGGATTTTATTTATCAGCATAAAATTGTGGCCATTTCACGCGGAGTCTACGGGGATGATCTTATTAAGGCTGTAAAGGAGGTGCAAAAAGGCGGCATTAAACTTTTGGAAATTACTTTTGACCAGCAGGATGAAAATCATTTGGAAAAGACCTCCTCCAGCATAGCCGCTGTAAAAGAGCAGTTTGGTTCTGATATCTGTGTCGGAGCAGGTACGGTGATGAGCATTGAACAGGTCAACTGTGCCGCGGATGCCGGAGCTGATTTTGCCCTGGCCCCCAATACTGACATTAAGGTCCTTCATGAGATGAAAAGACTTGATCTGGTAGCAGTGCCGGGGGCTTTGACTCCTTCTGAGATAGCAGCTGCCCACAATGAAGGTGCCGACATTGTAAAGCTTTTTCCTGCTTCAATTTTGGGGCTTGATTATGTCAAAGCAATAACAGCTCCTATCAATCACATCCCCTTGATGGCAGTAGGCGGGGTAAGCACGGAAAATGCCGGAGCATTTCTTGAAAAAGGCTTTATGTCCATAGGGGTAGGTTCACATATTATTAATGCCAAAAAGATTGCCTCAGGGGATTTTTCGGGCATTGAGTCTGCCGCAAGAGCTTTTGTACAAGCTGCAGAAAAAAATTTATTTTAAGGAGATGAAACGATGGGCTCGAAAAATTATATTCTTGCTGACTGGGGTTCTACTAATATCAGGGCTTTTTTGTTTATTGACGGCAAAAAACAAGAAGAGCGTCAGTCAAAGGAAGGGGTTACCACCGTCAGGGGGCCGGACTGTCAGGGAGCATTTGACAGGCTTACGCAAGACTGGTTTGATAAATACGGTCCCATGCAGTCAATTATTGCCGGCATGGTAGGTTCTGTAAACGGCTGGGTAGATGCCCCCTATCTTGACTGCCCTGTTGATCTTAATGACCTTTCATCAAAACTTACCCCAGTAGATCATCCCAAAGGCCATCAGATAAGGATCATTCCCGGGATTTGCATGAGAGATCCAGACAACTACAATGTGATAAGAGGAGAGGAAACCCAGCTTGCAGGTGCAGTACGCTCAGCCCCCAGCAGGGTTTACCTGATGCCGGGCACCCATTGCAAGTGGGTAATGTGCAATGGCACCAAGGTTGAGTCTTTTCGTACTGCCATGACCGGGGAGCTTCACAGCATTCTAATGGATAATTCCTTGGTAGGCGCGGGTGCCGGTGAGCAGAAAACTTCACTTGAGGCCTTTAAAAAAGGACTTGATTTAGGTTTTACGGAAAACAATATTGTGCCAAGGCTGTTTGAAGTTCGCGCAGCCCGTATTTTAGGCGGTATTGCACCTGAGCATACCAAGGAGCATTTGTCAGGTCTTTTGATGGGATCGGAAATAGCATCCATGCAGAAAATTTTTAAGTTCAACAAAGAAGACGGCCCCATCGTCATCATAGGAACGCCTTTCTTTATTGAGCGTTATTCTTTGGCCTTACAGGCTGCAGGTATTGAATGCAGCGGCCTTGACGGGGACAGTGCCTTTTTACAGGGAATAGATTATGTGGCACAGGGTCTGTTATAGGGACATGCATAAGACTAAGGTTTAGCGGTCTTTTGTGATTGGAAAGATGACTGTTAAGTTCAGGAGCAAATGATGAAAATCACCAAACTTACCACCTATCGTGTGCTGCCACGCTGGATGTTTGTAAAAATAGAAACGGACGAGGGGATCTGCGGCTGGGGAGAGCCGGTGGTTGAGGGGCATGCCAAAACTGTTGAGGCCGCCGTGCACGAATGCGCAGAATACATAACAGGAGAAGATCCCCGAAATATCAATGATATTTGGCAGATGCTCTACCGCACCAGGTTTTATCGCGGTGGTCCTGTCATGATGTCGGCCATGGCGGGGATCGATCAGGCTTTGTGGGATATTAAGGCTAAGGCCTTAAATGTCAATGTTACCGAGCTTTTAGGCGGCAGGGTAAGGGACAAGATTAAGGCCTATTCCTGGGTAGGCGGCGACAGGCCCTCCGATGTGATAGAGGGGATCAACAAGTTAAGAAAATTAGGCTTTGATACGTTCAAGCTTAATGGGTGTGAGGATTTGGGCTTTATTGATACGTCCAAAAAATTGCAGCATTCCATTCATATTGCAGAGCAGATCAGAAAAGAGTTTGGAGATGACATAGAGTTTGCCCTGGACTTTCACGGCAGAGTTTCTGCTCCTATGGCAAAGCTTATGATGAAGGAGCTTGAGCCTTTTCATCCCTGCTTCATAGAAGAGCCGGTACTGCCGGAACTCTTTGAGTATTACCGTGATTTGGCCGACAGCTGTAGTCTTATTATTGCAGCAGGAGAGAGAATGTACTCGCGCTTTGAATTTAAAAGAGTATTTGAAGCAAGGGGGGTTGCTATTGTTCAGCCTGATCTCTCCCATGCAGGAGGCATAACAGAGTGCATGAAAATCGCGGCCATGGCGGAGGCCTATGATGTGGCTGTAGCTCCTCACTGTCCCCTGGGGCCTGTTGCCTTGGCATCCTGTCTTGCAATTGATATGGTCAATTGGAACGCCGCCCTGCAGGAGCAGAGCATGGGTATCCATTACAATCAGGGAGCCGAGCTTTTGACCTATGTCAAGAACCCCGAGGATTTTGATATGTCTGACGGTTACCTGCATGCCCTGACAAAACCAGGGCTGGGAGTTGAAATGGATGAGGACCGCATCAGGCATGCTGCCACATCACATGATGTCAATTGGCACAATCCTGTGTGGCGCCATCCTGACGGTTCAGTAGCCGAGTGGTAAAACCAAAGACCCAATCTTAAGGCTGCAGGGATCTGCAGCCTCATCAGGCCTGAAAAAGCTCCCCAAGACTGGAAGTTAAGGATCTTCAAAAAAAAATTCAAGGAGGAGATCTCGGATAAGGATCCTTTCAGGGAAAAAAGATGTGATTTTTCACAACTTCCTGTCATTATCTTAAGGAAAATTGACACGTCACCTTAAGTAGAATTCTCAATCATGGTTATGTGCCGGTGAGGCTTTATCCTCAAAGGGTTAAAAGAGTATTTTTCAGGCCGTGATCCAGGCAGGAAAGGGGCTTTGCTTCCTCAATTTTTGTTGCTGAAGTTAACTGCGATATAAGGTACAATTAGCGCGGACTTAAGAGCTCATGTTTCTTAACCTGCTAAAGTACAAGCTTTATTTATGTTACTTCCAGCGAGATTGTTATGTTCGACTCGATATTCCTGGTCCTGGTAATATTCCTGTTAATGCTTGCCTGTATTGACCTTTTTGTAGGGGTCAGTAACGATGCGGTTAACTTTTTAAATTCTGCCATAGGCTGCCGTATTGCTCCCATTAAAATAGTTTTGCTGGTCGCATCCTTTGGAGTGCTGTTTGGTGCTACTTTTTCCTCGGGAATGATGGAGGTGGCAAGATCAGGGGTTTTCCATCCTGAGATGTTCACTTTCCAGGAGCTCATGCTGGTTTTCTTTGCAGTAATGGTAAGTGATGTACTGCTTTTGAATGTCTTTAACACCCTGGGACTGCCGACTTCAACTACGGTATCCATTATCTTTGACCTTCTTGGAGCCTCAGTCTGCGCCACTTTATTTAAACTTCATCAAAGCGGGCTTTCCTATGCCGAGCTTTTTGACTACATCAAGTCAGACAGGGCGGTTACCATTATTTCGGCCATCTTAGTATCGGTGATGGTGGCTTTTATTTCGGGCATGGTAGTGCAGTTTGTATCAAGAATGCTCTTTACCTTCAGGCTGAAAAATACCTATAAGTATTTAGGCGGGGTATTCTGCGGTTTTTCAATTACTGCCATTATCTATTTTCTTATCATGAAGGGGGCCGGGGGCGCTTCTTTCATGAAGCCTGAATACATCAGCTTTATTGAAGATAATACCAATTACCTTCTGGGAGCAATTTTCATAATAACCGCGCTGCTTGCCCAGGTTATGGTAATGCTTGGGTTTAATATCTTTAAACTCATTATCCTCTCAGGAACCTTTGCTCTTGCCTTCTCCTTTGCAGGAAATGATTTGGTAAACTTTGTCGGCGTTCCCCTTGCAGCCTTAGATTCTTTTGGAGTGTGGGGATCTTCCGGGGTAGATGCATCATCTTTGATGATGGATTCTTTAAATGAGACCAATAAAGTATCGACCTGGTATCTTTTTATTGCAGGGGCTGTCATGGTTGTTACCTTATGGACTTCAAAAAAGGCTCACAGGGTCATCCAAACATCCATTAACCTGTCAAGTTCAACAAGAGGGGAGCACGAGCAGTTCGGCGCCTCAACTTTAGGACGCATGGCCACCCGCTTTGGCCTGGGGATGTCCCATGCCGTTTATAAAATAATGCCTCAGAGCATTATGCGTTTTATCGTTTACCGTTATCGCAAACTTCCTATCATAAGAGGGCAGGATCCACTGCCTTTTGATTATGTCAGGGCTTCCATAAATCTTGTAATAGCTTCAATTCTTATTTCTTCTGCGACGGCATTGAAGCTGCCGCTTTCTACCACCTATGTGACCTTTATGGTGGCAATGGGAACTTCTTTTGCAGACGGGGCATGGGATCGCGAAAGTGCTGTTTACCGCATTTCAGGAGTTATCACCGTTATCGCAGGATGGTTTTTGACTGCCATTTCAGCTTTTACCGCTTCATTTAGTATTGCCCTGATGTTCTTTAATTTTGGCACTCCGGCAATGCTCATAATGATGGCAGTAGTTGTTTTTGTCATCTTTAAGACTAATTTTGCCAAGCCCAAAACTACTGAAACTGTAGCTTCCGTTATTGAAGCCAAAGGGGACAACCGCAAGATTTTATCCGCCGTCTCTGCCGCCGTGCCGAACTTTTTTGACTATAACGTTGAATGTATCAGGCGTTGTCTTGATAATTTCTTTGCTGACAATGAAATGCAGCTGCGCCGGGCCCGCAACAAAGCATCAAGCCTGGTGGATGCTATTTCCCGCGAAAGGGCGGAGTTTTACACCATGGCTTTAGAGCGCAGCGGATCAGGCGGTCAAAAAGCAGGTACTGTTGATGCCAAGCATTTTTTCTATCTTGCCTTTTCCAATATGCGGGAGTCTTCAAAGTCAGTACGCTATCTTTTGGATCAGGCGGTAATTCACATTGCCAACCGGCACACCATTTTCGGCGGTAAGATGAAAAACTCCCTGTATGAGCTTTTGCACCGCATCGAAAAGATGAGTGATGATTTAAGGGAAATTGCCAAAGATCCTTCGGCACAGAATGTTGAATCCATCATCAAGCACGGCAAGAAATTAAATCGTGATGTTGATAAGTGTCAAATCGATCTTTTAAATATTATCAGCCGCAAGCATGTTTCCATGCATGCTTCGGAGATGTACTTAACCTTTTTGCAGTCAATGCGCGATGTTACCAATCGTTTTATTGCAGTAGCCATGCAAAATCGGGCCTTATCGCAGATTGTGGCAGGAGATCCTGTCGACAAGGGGGTAAACAGTGCCCAGATGCAAACTGACTTAACCCCGGCTGCTATTGGCACAGACGCAGAAGACAGTCTTGAAAATACCGTCCCTGAAGATGATGACAAGGATTAAGAGCCTGTCCTAAGCTCTTGTCATCCAAGCCTTGTCAGTGCAAGGCAGCCTGTCATAAGGACGGTAATTTTTAAAAAGAAGATTGCAGGCACAAAAATGTGCCGGCACTTTAAATAGTAGTGCGCAGGATCTGGGTGCAGACCCAATCCTTCTGATCCTCACCTCCTCTTTCTCTTATTTGGCATAGGTTGTGCAA
>CAYNSI010000127.1:0-6455 GCA_964399665.1 uncultured Enterobacterales bacterium
AAAAGGCCGCTTGTTAAGGAGATCTAAAAAATAATCCTTTAAAACATGCTTTTTTATCCGTTAACTAAATGTACAGGAGAAAAGCATGCTGGAAAACAGGATTCGCGATCTATATTTAGTAGATGAATTACAGCTTGGCACCAGGCTTAATGAGGCAGTAGGTGCAGGAGATCAGGCTGAGTTCTTCCTGCTTTTGTCCATGCTTTCTGCAGATGTCACCGATGCCCCGCAGTTTTACGACAGGCAGAAGGAGCAGACTGCCCCCGGCGATTTAAGGGAACGGTTTCAACTTGGACCTCCCGTAAGTAAATATGCAGAACCACCTGATTATGATAGGGGGCCGGTCCTTGGGGATGAATTGCAAAAAAACGGTTTTCATTCCTTAAGATTAAACCTTGCATTAAGGTCAGAGCCATTGGTTCCAAGAGCAGAATACATTAAGGATGAAGTGGTAATGGAACTGCCGCCTTTGTCGCGTGAGAAGTTAAAGGCAGATCTTGAAGATCGCAAAATTGCGCGTACTCCCATTTTGGAGCGGGGTGATGGTTTTTTAATCCTCGATGAGATCTCATATGTAAGAGATCCTGCAGTATAAAGGTTCTAAGGTATTTACTGCCTGCGCTTTGAGTATTTCTCGCGGTTTGCAGCTTTTTGTTCGTCACTTTTTTTAAGAATAACCATCAGGGCGCCGCTGCCTCCCTTCCAGGAAGGAGCTGAGTGAAAGGCCAGGACTTCGGGGATTTGTTTTAACCAGTGATTGACAAAGCTCTTAAGCACGGCCCTTTTATCCTGAGCATTATTGCGCTCCCCCTTGCCGTGAACAATAAGAATACAGCGCAGCTCCTCTTTTTGGGCCTGCTCCAAAAAGCTCATTACCATTTCATAGGCTTCTTCCACGGTTTTTTTATGCAAATCGATAAAGGCAGCCTCGCGATATTCGCCGTTTTTGAGCTTGTTAAGAACGCGGGGCTGGACTCCGTCGCGGCGGAAAGAGAGCACGGCATTGGGTTCTACCATGTGAACAAAGCCCGAGGATGCCCCTGTTGCATTCTCTTCTGAGGCGTCATGTTCTGCTGCATGACGGCGGATTTTGGCAGTCTGCTCGTCCACAGATTCCACCGGGCGGGATACGGTATCCTGTTTTAAGGGTTTGATGTCACCAAATACCTGATGCATGGAGAAATTATCACTGCCTTTTGGCAATGTTGGCGGGGTTTCCCCCGCTATTAAGTCATCCAAAGACGGGCCGCTCATGGTAAAGTCCTGCCAGGGCATCACTTGTAAGCATAAATCGATAGGTCCATTTTAGCCTAAAAGACTGGGCTTGGAAGGGGTGTTCTAATTAAGCATGACTCAAGCAGATCCTAAATGGTACGGGCCCCCTTAAGAACAGGCATGGTCTGTCCGCTGCCTGTCCCTTGCAGCAGATCATTGGTGATAAGACCTTCAAGACAGACGGTGATAAGAAAAGCTGCTGTTATAAGCAGCAATCCCAAGCTGCGCATTCTTCTTAGGACCTTAATTAAATCCAAAGCTTCAGGATCGCGCAGGCTTCCTACCTTTTGATAGCGGTAAAGATAACCCATGTAGTAACGCGGTCCGCCCAGACTGATATTCAGGGTAAAGCCCATTAATCCCAGGATATAGCCTGAAACTTTTACAGGGTAGGTTTTGGAGGCATTAAGCCCCTCTTTTACGGCATTGACAGGGTGTCTTGTTGCCAAAGTGAGGATGGTAAACACCAGGGCCGGCACTATAAGCAGGCTTTGCTGCAGTCTTGATGAGAAGGTCCCGAAAGATCCGTACTCTGGATCTTTCATATTAAAGGCCTCACAGAAGACACATGACAAGGCCATGATGAGGGCGCCCGCGTCTCCTAAAATCAAAAACCACACCATGACGGCAAACCATGAGGAAAAAAGCTTTAAGACGGTATGCTCACATCCTGCCTTGCAAAGTCCCATGGCTGAGAGTTTTTCAGTATCCCTTAACAGGGAGTCTGAAAGGATCCTGCGGGCTTTTTGGATCTCCTGCCGGTCTATGAGCTCCTTAATCTTCAGGATAAGATTTTGGGTGCTGTAGAATCTTAGCAGAAATACCAAAAGAACGAGGCTTACTACAAGGTCAAAGCCTGATACAAGTTCCAGCACTCCCAATAACAGAAGAAATATCACCAGGATCAAAAAAGGCAGCATAAAACCTGAAAAATAGCGCTGGCTTAAGCTGTGGGAGCTGTTGTTGACTTTTTTGGCAAGAGCTTGAAAAGTAGGCACCAGGGAGGACAGGTTTACCATTGCAGAAAAGGGCAGGAGCATCTCCAAGGCTGCAGCTGCTGCCAGAATGACAGCAGGAAGATGCAGTAAATTAGGGATGTCAAAGCTAAGTGCCTCTGATAAACCTTCGGGCATGTTCTCACCTATGCTGCGCTTATCACGTAAGGTTTTAAGATCTGGTATAGGAGGAGATTACATTAATGACAAGTTTAGAAGTCCTTTTGGCAGCTGCTATTTCAAATTCCTCAAAGGTTGTGGCTGCATTGTCATCGGCCCCGTCGGAGACGGCTCTTAATATCAAAAAAGGCACCTTAAAGTCATGGCAGACCTGGGCAACGGCGGCACCTTCCATTTCCACCGCCAGAGGATCTTCAAAATTTTCCTTAATTTTTTGTACCATTTTATCCGAGGATACAAACATTTCCCCTGAAAGTACCAATCCCGTAAAAGTGCGCTCTTTAGAATATTCCTCTGCAAGGGATACCATTTTTTCATCACACAGGAAGGCAGCAGGTCTTCCTGGTATCTGTCCTATTTCATAGCCAAACTGGGTCAGGTTGACATCATGATGGGCCACCTTTGATGCTATTACCTGATCTCCTGTTTTAGCACCTTGATAAATGCCCCCCGCAACTCCGGTGTTAATGACGGCATCACAGCAAAAACGCTCTATAAGAAGCACGGCGGCAACTGCAGCGCAGACCTTGCCTATACCTGATTTGACAATAATTACTTCATTTGACCCTGACTTTCCTTTATAAAAGGTCAGGTTTTTATAAGTTTCCTTAGTGCACTCTATGCCGGCGGTTAAAAACTCTATTTCAGAGTCCATAGCCCCAATGATGCCAAAGCGCATGATGCCTCCTGAATAAACCCATGCAAAAATTAGTTCTTTTTCAAGGAATTTTAGCACAGCACTACTTGGGATGATGCTGTCATTTACCGGGCATTGATCTTTCCCGAGGACTTTTTGATGAAAAGAGGTGTTTTCAGAAGGCAGTTGTAAACCCTGCAGGATAAAATTTTTGAAGTGCCTCAAAAAAGGGGCAATTGGGCGTCCTAAAAAGAAGCCAACTGTAACAGAATATATAAAGTGATTTGACGATGCAGATATTTATTTAAAGAGGGGGTAACAAGTGGAAAACACTCGCGATGTGGCTAAACAAACTTTGGCGTTGGTTCTGGCAGGGGGACGCGGCAGCAGACTGCATATGCTGACGGACCGCCGTGCCAAGCCTGCAGTATATTTTGGTGGAAAGTTCAGGATTATAGATTTTGCCCTCTCCAATTGTATCAACTCAGGCATTACCAGAATAGGAGTGGTAACCCAGTACAAGTCTCACAGTTTATTGCGTCACCTGCAGTCAGGCTGGTCATTTCTTAGAAACCATCTTAATGAGTTTATTGATCTGCTTCCGGCGCAGCAGCGCGTTGATGAGGAGCATTGGTATCAGGGCACTGCCGATGCCGTGTATCAGAATATTGATATTATCCGTAATCACCAAACCAAATACATAGTGATTCTTGCAGGGGATCATATTTATAAGATGGACTACACGGCCATGATCCTGGATCATATAAGTCATGGCAAGCCGCTTTCGGTAGCCTGCATTCCGATTCCAAGACAGACAGCCTCAGCCTATGGAGTTATGGCAGTTGACCAAGAGGGAACCATTACTGATTTTGTTGAAAAGCCTGCAGATCCGCCTGCCATGCCAGGTGATGACAGCAGATCTCTTGCTTCAATGGGTATTTATGTTTTTGATGCCGACTTTTTGTACGAGACCTTGCAAAAAGATGCCGAAAACCCCAATTCCAAGCGCGACTTTGGCATGGATATTATCCCTGCGCTGGTAAAGGAGCGCCTTGCCTATGCCCACGATTTTTCAAAGTCCTGTATCAGAAATCTGGGCAATCCCGAGATTTGCTATTGGCGCGATGTCGGTACCATTGATGCATATTGGGAAGCTAACATGGACATAGCCGCGGTTCAGCCCCAACTGGATATTTATGATACCAACTGGCCTATCTGGACCCATCAAATTCAGATGCCTCCTGCAAAGTATGTCCAGGATATCAACGGCACGTCCACCATAGTCAGAAACTCAGTGTGCTCGGCAGGATGCATTATTTCAGGTTCTTCCATAAATCACTCGGTGCTGTTCTCCGTAGCCAGGGTGCACTCCAACTGTTTCCTAACCGAAGCGGTGATCCTGCCTACCTGTGTGATACATCGCGGCTGCCGTTTAACCAAGGTTATTTTGGACCGTGGTGTGGAGCTGCCGCGCGATCTGATAGTAGGAGAGGATGCTGAGCTTGATGCGAAAAGATTCTACCGCTCAGAAGGCGGGGTGGTTCTTATTACGCGCGAGATGATAAGAAAGCTGAGGATTGATGAGCCGGAGCTGTTTGAGGGTTTTGATGAATACAAAGGGGTAAGCTCTCCTTTGTATGCTTTGTATGGCTGATCATTTACTTACATCGCTTCTTTGCAGGCAGCGCCTGAAAGAGGAGCAGAAGTTAAAGGTGCCGGACGCAGGTTCCGGCACAGTCATTTCAGAGCCCTTTGAAGAAGATCGCCTGAGGATCACCCTGTCGGCGCCGGTGCGCCGTATGCAGCAAAAGACCCAGCTGTTCCCCCTTGATGTGAGGACTTCTTCAAGATCGCGCCTTACCCATTCACTTGAAGTTCAGCTTTACTCAAGAAAGCTTATTAAACTTTTGTGTGAAGAACTTAAAATCCTGAAGGAAAGAGAATTTGATCTCATCCTGGTGGCTGAAAATGCGGCTCTGCTTCATGATATCGGCAATCCGCCTTTTGGTCATTTTGGAGAAATTCTGATAGCGGATTTTTCCAAAAATGCAGCCTTGAAGTTCAGTGACAAGATGTCAGATGCTGAGGCGGAGGACTTGAGTTTTTTTAACGGCAATGCCCAGGGATTGAGGGTGACTGCTACCATTCAGGATCTTAATTTAACCCTTGCCCAGCTAAGTGCCATGATGAAGTATCCTTTTCTTATACAGGAAAGTGATGATCCCTTTTTCAAGGGGCGGGCAGGAGCATTCTTATCGGAACAGCCGGTGCTTGAGGCTGTCAGAAAATGGCGGGGAACCAAATCCTGTCATCCTCTGGCTCTTATTGTGGAGCTTTGCGATGATCTTGCCTACACGCTTGCCGACCTTGAGGATGCCTTTGACAATATGGTTTTGGGCAATGATCTGTTTTTTAAGTTTTTGGACAAGCTTCTTTTAAAGCTAAGAAGCCCCCGTTTTAAAATGGAGCTTTGTAAAGACAAACTGCGGCCTTATTTTGCTAAATCCGCAACTTTGGGAGTACACAGAATGAGGGAAGTTATTGCCGGGGCTTATCTTAATGATGCATCATCAGCCTTTTTGAAAAACTTCAATGAGGTAATTAAGACAGGAAGTGTTGATCTTACGGGGTTTGAAAGCGCTCTGATTTTAGATGAGCTTAAGAAATTTGAAAGTGCTGAAGTATATGGCAGTCTTCATGTGCAAAGTTTGGAGTTAAAGGGCGCTTCATACCTTAAGACTCTGTTTACAAGCTTCGGGCAGCTTTTGGAGCCTGATGAGAAGACTTTTTTTGAGATCATCAATAATGCAGGCGGGGACGCTGTCCTCACACGTCTTGCAAGAAGGATCTCAAGAAGGCCCAAGGAGGTTTACTTAAGGGCTCTTAGGGAAGGAGAATTTTCCGAGCGCTACCTTAGGATAAGATTAATTTGCGATTACATTTCCGGTATGACTGATATCTATGCAGCCAAGGAGTGTGCAATTTTAAGCGGGACTGAGCCGATATAATACGGCTTACAATTCCAACAGTGATTCTTTTGATAAATCAGAGGGTAAGAGGTAATACTTTTGTCTAAACCGCCGCATGAGGATTAAGCCATGGCATTAAAAGACAGTCTGCCCGTTTCAAGAAAGGATTTTGCCTTTCTGATTGACAACAAGATGTTATATGTAGACAAAACCGATTTAGCAGCGGATTTGGCAAGGATGAGGGCCTTTTTCTTCCTGTCAAGACCACGCCGTTTTGGCAAATCCCTGCTGCTCTCCACCTTCAAAGGACTCTTTTTAAGATTATGTTGGATTCAACATAAATGAAGGAGGTGATGAATAAAATCATCAATCAGTTCTCATACGAATCCTTAAAAGACT
>CAYNSI010000128.1:0-6429 GCA_964399665.1 uncultured Enterobacterales bacterium
ATTACCTGGACATCACGCATCAATGATCCGATCCACGACTGGATGGACAGTCACAAAAATAGGTGATAAGCAGGATTTTCTGGATTTGGCGGCAGGATCAGAAGGGACATAGGGTAAGCTTAAGATCTTGAAGCTTTGGTCTGCAGGGCAGCTGTCATTACTCTGTCCTGCAGATTAATAGCAGCCTCTTACCACCATTTGGGCTTTTGCAGGGCCAATGAATAAAGATCTTCATACTGCCTGCAGATATCCTTCCACTCAAAGCGCACCTTCATGGCATTGTGTTTGATGCGATGCATCTCATCTTGATCTTCAAGGTAGAAGATTAAAGTGCGGCGAAGACACGACAACAGGGCATCTGAGGAAGGATCGGTAAACACAAAGCCGTTGCCTTTTTCACGGTTTTTATCGTAGTCGATTACGGTATCTTTAAGTCCTCCTACTGCTCTTACAATGGGCAGGGTGCCGTAGGTTAAAGAGTAGATTTGATTTAAGCCGCAGGGCTCAAAGATAGAAGGCATCAGGAAAAAGTCGGCCCCTGCTTCAATTTGATGGGCCAGGGCATTATCGTATTTTGCTTCAAAGCGCATTTTGTCAGGATATCTTGAGGCTATTTCCTGAAGCTGCCGCTCTAAATTAGGATCTCCTGTTCCCTGGATGATAAGCTGGACCTTGTGCATTAAGAAGCGGTCTAAAATGGGGATCAAAAGTCCCACCCCTTTTTGATCGGTAAGCCTTGCCACCATCCCGTACAGGGGGGTATCACCTATTTCAAAGCCCAGTTTATTTTGCAAAAGATATTTGCCTAAGATCTTTTCTTCCATGTTATCGATGCTGTAGTGGATCCTAAGGTGCTCATCGGTGGCAGGATCCCAGTCGGTGTAGTCACAGCCGTTGATGATGCCGCACAGATCAGCGGCCCTGTCCTGGAAGTTTTTTGCCATGCCGTGACCTCCTAAGTAGGTGGTAAGCTCCTTGGCATAGCCTTCTGATACGGTATTGATCTTATCTGCGTAGAATACCCCGCATTTTAGGAAATTGATGTATGACCCTGACATGATCATGTCATTGTAAACATTGTTAATTTCCGGAATAAAGCTGATTTGGCCGCGATCAAAAACTCCCTGGAAGGATCCGTTGTGAATGGTCAGCACAGATCTGGCATTGACAAAGTTAGGATGGTTATTGTACTTAAACCGCAGCAGCATGGGAGTAATGCCGGTGTGCCAGTCATTGGCATGAACGATGTCAGGCTTAAAGTTAAGCACTACGGCAGCATCAAGGGCTGCTGCCGATAAAAAGGCAAAACGGGCCCCGTTGTCGCTGTAGGCCTGGTTATTGTCACCATATATGGAGCTGCGCTTGTAGTACTTTTCACAGTCAATAAGCCAGGTTTCTACGCCTCCGACATCGGCTTTGCGAATGGCATAGTCTGATGCTGAGGGTGTGCCCGCATTTAAAGTTCCTCTGCCTATAATAGGATAGTCATAGGCCCCTTCAATAAGAGAGTAGCACGGCATTACCAGACGAATATCATGGCCCCTTTGCTTCAGGCTTACAGGAAGGGCCCCGGCAACGTCGGCAAGTCCCCCGGTTTTGATTAAGCCCACAATTTCTGAGGCTAAAAATAAAATTTTCAAGGTATTTCCTCAAGTATCTGCAGTAGTTGTAAACATTCTAGTCTATTTGCAGGATCATTTTCACTATCCTGCTGTGTCACCATCCTGATGAATCTGCCATGGCCTAAATCTTCCCCGGTCTCAATCTGCCCTGATTCCATAACAGAATTCAAAAAAGCCCCGGCCGTAACCCCCGGCCCAGATGAAGATTAAAACTTTCACGGCACACCGCCTCCGGCTTTAAGTTACGGGATTTGGTTTTATCGCACATGGTCAGTTACCAACATGTTAATGTAATCCCTGCTGTTAGTGCTTACAAATCTCACCAAATAGCACTTGCCTGTTGTAAAAGTCATCGCAAAAAAGGCACTCATCTAAAAAGCCTATAACTTTTTGCAAGATGAAGTTATAGGATGCTGCACGGCCTTCATCTTTTTAGTTTTTATCAAATCCAAGCTTCATGCCTTTAGGGATCACAATGATCCCCCTGGGGGAGATGTAGGGGCCTGAGCGGTCAAAATTTACCAGCTTTAAGTCCTTTTCATGATCGTACCCTAAAGTAAATCCCGGGGCGATTTCAACATTGCGGTCAATGATGGCACGCTTGATTTTGCAGCGGGCACCTATTTTGGCATCACCTGCTAAGACACTTTGGACGATCTCCGAGCCGTCATCGGCACTGCATCTGAATCCTAAAACCGATTGTCTTATGGTGGCACCGTTGATAAAGCATCCTGCGGAGATTAAAGATTGTGAGATCACGCAGTGATTGTCCGCAGTATCAGTATAGGATGCGGGGGGCAGCGGTGGATAGAAGGTGTGCAGCGGCCACTTGGGATTAAAAAGGGTAAAAGGGGGACGAGTGGATACCAAATCCATATGGGATTCCCAGTAGGCATCAACCGAACCTACATCACGCCAGTAAACATTGTCCTGCTCGCCTTTTATGACATTGTCGGCAAGATCATAGACAAAAACCCTGCCTTTTTGGCAGAGTTTGGGAATGATGTCAGTGCCGAAGTCATGGGAGGAACTGTTGTCGGCAGCATCAAGGCACAAAGCCTCCTGCAATGCTTCCGTCCTGAAAATGTAGTTGCCCATGGATACCAGAGCAAACCCCGGCTCTCCAGGGATCTCCTTGGGAGTTTCGGGTTTTTCCTCAAAGCCTGCCATGCGGCCCTGCTCGTCAATTTCGATAATCCCGAAACGGCCGCTGACTTCCTGTACCGGCATTCTTATGGCAGCTAATGTCAGATCGGCTTGTTTTTCATGATGGTAGTCAAGCATTTGTCTAATATCCATCTTGTAAATATGATCCGATCCGAACACACAGACATCCTCAGGAAACTGCGATTCAATAAAGGTAAGGTTTTGATAAACAGCATCGGCGGTGCCCTTGTACCAGTCACGTCCGGTTCGCATCTGTGCCGGGATGGTGTCTATAAAGCATCCGGGGATCCCGCTTACGGTCCAGCCGTTTTTAAGGTGCAGATAAAGTGACTGGGATTTGTACTGGGTGATCACAAAAAGCCTGGTGATCCCTGAATTAATAAAGTTATTGAGCACAAAATCTATCAGTCGGTAGCTGCCGCCGTAGGGAACTGCAGGTTTGCTTCTGGTCTTGGTAAGAGGCATAAGCCTGGTGCCTTCACCGCCTGCCAAGATCATTCCTAATACCCCTGACATTCCAACCTCCTTCCCGAAGATGAAGATAAAGACTATTGGCAATAAGCCGTCCTTTGAGGCCATGATAGCCTATTCCTTACGTCAATTCTTTGCTTAAGTCCTAAAAACTAAGATCTTTTCCTTTTTGCAAACTCCAAAAACCTTAAGTGATATTTTTTGGTGTGAAGTACTCTTCTTTTGGTGCGTATACTTAATGCAAAAAGGGGATAAAGTTTGGTATGAAAGGGGATCACAGTTGGGCAGAAAGGAGCCAAGTTGAGCAGTTTGTGGCCATTAAAAGTTCCCTTAATTGGTGTAAGATACCTTGGGGTCTGTGCCCCAAGGGGGCAGTATCCGGTTGGTATTGTTATATGGTAGGTTTTATAAGGTTTTGAGGTAATTTATGTTCTGCTTTCATGCTGATTGTCCAAAGGTTGATGTAGGAGATGGGGTTACAAGACGGATCCTGGCCCATGACGGAATTATGATGGGCGTTGAAAACACGTTTGATACAGGCGGTATCGGTGCCCTCCACAGCCATCCTCATGAACAATTTACCTATGTTGTCTCAGGAAAGTTTGAATTTACGATAGGAGATGAAACCCATATTGTTAAGGCAGGGGACACTCTTCACAAACACCCCGGCGTGATCCATGGCTGTAAATGTCTTGAAGCAGGGGTGCTTTTAGACGTTTTTACACCGCAGCGTGAGGATTTTCTGTAACTTAAGGCAGCAGAAAGCTCCAGAATCCTGCTCAAGGCATAGGAGGGTGGGTATGTCTCCTGTTTTACCATGGCGTGAAAAAAAGACTATGATTACTTGTGAATAGTCAAGAGAAGGGGTTTATTGCAGCCTTAAGAAAACCCGTTTCATTACCTAAGAATATTCAGCTGTCAACTGTCTGTTTTGTCGAAAAATCTTAACCTAATATGGTGAAACCCTAACCGCCACAGCGGTATTGCTGGGAGTGTGGTATGGAAGGAGGGGCGTAAGCCCCCCTGTCCGAGTTAAATCCTCCTTAAACTCCTAAAAGATCCTTATTTAAGATTTAAGGCTCCTGTCAGAAAGTTGAAGGCGGATGCCTTTAACTTGAGGCCAGTGAACCGTCCCAGGTGTCAACAGCGCTTTTGTTGTCAGGTAAAAACCAGGTTGATGTGACATTCTTGGATTCAGTAAAGAAGCGCACTCCGTCTGTTCCCATGACATGAAGATCTCCTATGAAGCTTCTTTTGTGTCCGGTAAAGCCAAAGCAGCACACCGGAACGGGGATCCCCACATTGATGCCTACCTGGCCTCCGTCAGTATAACGGGCAAACTGACGGGCATAGAATCCAGATGAAGTGTAAATAACCGAGCCGTTGGCAAAGGGATTGGCATTCATCAGGGCTAGTCCTTCATCAAAGGTTTTTACTCTCTTGATGCACAGCACCGGCCCGAAGATTTCCCGGTTTCCTACTGTCATCTCAGGAGTGACATAATCCAAAATGGTAGGGCCGACAAAAAAGCCTTCTTCACAGCCTGCAGCTACCTTGGGGCTGCGGCCGTCAAGAACCATTTTGGCACCTTCCTTAAGGCCTGTTTCAATCCAGTTGATAACCCCTTTTTGGCGTTTGGCACTGACAAGAGGTCCTAAGGTAGTGCCTTCCTGCCAGGCAGGACCCATCCTAAGGGCCTGAGCCTTCTCAACAAGCTTTGATACCAGATTGTCGGCAATCCCTTCCTGGGCTACAACAACGGGAAGGGCCATGCAGCGCTCACCGGCACAGCCGCAGAAGGCATTGATAATTCCTGCGGCGGTTCTGTCCAAAACGGCATCGTCCATCACCAGGGCATGATTTTTGGCCTCTCCAAGACACTGGACTCTCTTGCCTGCTTTGGCTGCCTGCTCATATACCAAAGAACCAATGCCCGTGGAACCTACAAAGGTTACCCCCTTGATATCAGGATGCTCAATGAGATGATGAATATCCTCATCCTTACACAGCACGACATTGACCACCCCGTCAGGAAGGCCTGCCTCAGCCCAAAGTTCCATAAAACGCAGTGCCGACTGGGGATCTGCCGTGGCAGCTTTTAGGACATAGGTATTGCCTGATGCTATGGCAAGGGGGATCATCCAGCCGTGGGGGATCATGGCAGGGAAGTTCCAGGGGGCAAGACCCAAAAACACCCCTATGGGTTCACGGTATAAAGTAGTGTCATAACCTGTAGACACATTCATTAAGGATTCACCCTTCATTAACTGGGGCATGCCGCAGGCAAAGTCAATTACCTCAAGAGCCTTTAGGACATCACCTGCAGCCTCGGGCAGGGTCTTGCCCTGCTCTTTTGCAAGCAGATCTATTAATTCCTTTTGATTGGCAGCAACCAGCTCATGCATCTTAAAGAGGATCTGGCAGCGCTTGTGGACCGGGGTATCTGCCCAGGCAGGATAGGCTTTTTTGGCAGCTGCTACTGCCATGTCAAGTTCCGACAAATCACAGGAGGGAACCTTTGCAATGAGCTGACCCGTTGAAGGAT
The DNA here is from genome assembly GCA_964399665.1 of uncultured Enterobacterales bacterium. GTDB lineage: Bacteria > Pseudomonadota > Gammaproteobacteria > Enterobacterales > Succinivibrionaceae > Avisuccinivibrio_A. The sequence continues at coordinate 5,806 of CAYNSI010000128.1, forward strand.
TAAAAGCATCGCGGTATTCTGCAGATTTGGGGCTATACCATCTGCCGTCAATAAAACATTTTACCTTTCTTAATTCCTTCTGGCCTAAAGGATCTGACTTATCAATAACGTCAAAATATCTTTCCATTGCAATCTCCTTACACTATCCTCAAAAAAGGCGCTAACGCATACACCTGCTGCGAGGTTATGATATATGCTCAAAATATACTCAATATTATACCATAAATTAGTCTAATCAGCTTAGTAATATGATAAAGATCCCAAAATACTAAAAATCTCGTATCAAAGCGCAAGATGGCAGGAAAGTATACTTAAAACCTTACAGCTATCCTTTTAATATCAATAAGTTTGATAAAATTTTTGCCGCACATTTTCCGATATAAAGTGCCAAAAATTTAATTTATGAATCTAATGTATGAATTTAATTTAGTTGGAGAACAGTCAGATTGCTTATTGAGGCAGTTTGTCAAATATTACTAAAATTGCGCGATACCTCACAATTTTATCATTAGATTTAATCAACATTTGACCAACTCAGTCTGAGCCTCTATGATGAAGTAACCTCTCTATTATGTCGTGAGTTGTGGCTTACGACAATTTTGAACTTTTAAACAAGGGTGTTTT
>CAYNSI010000129.1:0-6402 GCA_964399665.1 uncultured Enterobacterales bacterium
ACAATATGAAAAATAAAGCAATATTTTTGAGGATTAGCTTGATGCGTAATTACTACGAAAAAATTTATGATTTTTACAGACGTAGAGTAGGAATTTTACTCAATAAGACCGCATGAAAATGCGCTTTACATCACAAAAGCGCAATATAAATCTGCAAGCCTTGGCAGGGTGACGATGTTAATGCAGGAATGGCTGCAGGGCTGAAAAATGGTAATGCCTGAAAGCTTCTTCCCTTACCTTAACTTCAGATCCTGTCATGAACCCCGTATAAAATGCTAAAGGCTTGTGATTTTTGGTACACAACCTATCCTTTAAATCATATTTTTCAATAAGAGATCTCACTCTGCGGGCTATTGCCATGCCGCTATCTAAAAGAAGGGCATCAGGCAGAGCCTTGGCAAGATATTCCTTAACTAAAGGAAAGTGGGTGCATCCTAAAACTACTACATCAGGACGCTCTTTGGCAGGCAGTGAAGCCCAGGGCGCCACTGTAAGGGCTGCTTCCTTTTCATTAAGAGTGCCGGTGATAAGGTAGTTTTCGGCAATTTCAACCAGCCTGCTGGTTCCTATCTGCAGCACCTTTACCCCTGCTGCATATTTTTCGATAAGGTCTAACGTGTATTGACGGTGTACGGTACCAGGAGTTGCCAGCAATCCTATGATCCCCTTTTGTGTCAGGGATGCTGCAGGCTTGATTGCGGGGACTACTCCTACAATGGGAACTTTAAGGACCGCCCTTAGGTGGGGCAGGGCAATAGTCGAGACGGTGTTGCATGCTACGACAATAAGCTTAACATTAAGCTTATTTACCGCCTGCTCCAACAGATCCCCAACCCTTGAAATTAAAAACTCCTCCTCCTTGTTCCCATAGGGGAAGGCTTTATTATCAAACAGATAATGACAATTAAGATCAGGAAGCTCTTCATTTACCGCCTGAACTACGGTAAGACCTCCCATGCCGGAGTCAAAATACAAAATACTGTCAGTATCTGTTATAATCACGACCCGTTTTCAACTCCTGATCCTGATGAAAACCTATGCCTGTTTATCTTACCGGAACTACAGATCCTGCCCACTATTCTGACTATCTTGAGCATAAATGCTCCTACATTTTAGATCTTTTTAAAGCACATAACCTAAGCTTTCCAAAGCCTGAGATCTTCCCCTCTTCCCCTGTCAATTACCGCATGAGAGCAGAATTTGCTCTGTTCTTCAGAACTGATGTCCCGGACCCCTATTTTGAATACGTAATGTTCCAAAAACAAGATAAAGGGAAAAAGAGGATTTTTTTGAATGATTTTACCCCCGGGGCCAAACCAATAGGAGATCTGTTCTGTCCCTTAAGAAGGGTCATTTTACAGGATGAAAACCTTACCAAAGGATTGTTTCAAATTGATTTTCTGGTAAATCTTGCACAAGAGTGCGTGATCACTTTGCATTACCACAAAAAGCTTATTGAAATCTCCTTTAACCATGCCTTAAATCTTCTTCAGAATGCTTTAGGAGATCTTGGTTTTAAGATCAAGGGCATTACCGCCCGGGCAAGAGGACAGCAGCTTATTTCAGGAGATCCTTTTATCATAGAAACCTTCCATCTAAAAGATGGCAGCACCATATCCTTAAAACAGCTTGAGGGGACCTTCTCCCAGCCGAATGCTGCAGTGTGCTGTAAGATGCTTGATTTTGCCAGAGATTGCTCCTTTGGTCAGTATGACAACTCCCTTCTTGAACTTTACTGCGGCTCCGGTACTTTTACTGTGGCGCTGGCACCGTTGTATAAAAATGTCCTGGCAACTGAAATCTGCAGAACTCCTGCTAAAACTGCCCTGGAAAATCTTGAAAGAAACGGGATCACCAACACCAAAATTGCCAGACTTTCTGCGGCAGAGGCAGGAGATGCCGTAAACAGAACAAGAAATTTTAAACGCCTTGAGCTTGCCAAAATCAACCTTGATGATTATAGTTTCAAAACGATTTTTATTGATCCTCCCCGTTCGGGAGTCGGCAGTCCTGAAGGACTGGCATTTACGGCACAATTTGACAGGATTATTTACATTTCCTGCGGTATGGAATCTTTGGCAGAAGATCTTAAGTTCCTTACCAAAACTCATAAAATTGAGAGCTTCGCATTATTCGATCAATTCCCTTACACTTTGCATCTTGAAAGCGGAGTACTGCTTACCAAAAAACATCAGCTATGAAACAACAAAATTTGGCAGTCAATATCTACTCCTTGAGAGGACGCAGCAGGGTAACCCAAAACACGGTAACTGCAGTTTCCCGTGAACAGAAAACCAGGATCCAGCCCTTTATCACGGCAGCGGTTTTAGAATCCTGCAAAGCCTGCGCCTATTGCTGTGAACAATTGCAAACGGGGATTGCAAAAACTAAGGCTCAGGTTAAAAAGTATCATGCCGCGCGCAATAGCCTTATTGGTTTGCTTTACGGTACTGAAGTACAGTCAAAAAGAACCGATCCCAACAGGCTGTCGCCCTTCTACGGGCTCTTCCGATCTGCAGGACGTTCCAAAGTACTCTTTGACAATGCAGATCCTGCAAATTCAGTCAAAACCATTTTGTAGCTCTTAAAAGCACAAAGCCGCCTAAGAGGCGGCTCTGACTTAACGAAGATCCTTATTTTACCTTTTACAGCATATAGTTTTCGGGCATGGGGATCTGAGCCACACCTGAGTCCACAGCTGCCTGAGCCACGGCACGGGCTACATTCTTCAATAACCTGGGATCCATGGGCTTGGGAATTACGTATTCTGGGCCAAATTCCAAATGATCCACCAAGGCTGCCTTTACTACCTCCTGAGGAACAGGCTCCTGTGCCAAATATCTAATAGCATTCATTGCAGCTTTCATCATGTCAACATTAATGCGGGAGGCTCTTACATCCAAGGTTCCCCTGAACAGGAAAGGGAAGCAGAGAACATTGTTAACCTGATTAGGATAGTCAGAGCGTCCGGTACCCATGATGATATCAGGACGCACTCTGCGTACCAGCAAAGGATCAACTTCAGGATCAGGATTGGAGCAGGCAAACAGCACAGCCTTGGGAGCCAGGCTCTTAACATCATTCTCACTGACAAGCCCCGGTCCTGATACCCCAAGGAAGATATCAGCACCTTCACAGGCCTCAGTCAACGTCTTAGGCCCTGCATCATTTATAAAATTGGGCTTCTCTCCATTATTAAACTGCGGACGGTCAGATCTGATAACTCCGTTTCTGTCTACCATGAAAAGATTCTTCTTTTTGGCACCGCAGGCAAGCAGCAAATTGGAGCAGGCAACCCCCGCGGCACCAGCTCCCACGCAGACAATCTTGCAGTCCTCAAGCTTTTTTCCCTGAATCTCAAGGGCATTTAGAATACCGGCTGCAGTAACTATGGCAGTGCCATGCTGATCGTCGTGGAAAACCGGCACCTTGCAGCGCTTGACTAATTCCCGCTCAATGATAAAACACTCCGGAGCCTTGATATCCTCAAGGTTGATGCCTCCAAAAGAATCGGCGATACACTCTACTGTCTTAATGAATTCCTCAATACCGTCGTGCTTTACTTCAATATCAATAGCATCGATCCCAGCAAAACGGTTAAAGAGCAGAGCCTTTCCTTCCATCACAGGCTTTGATGCCAGCGGACCTAGATTTCCCAGCCCTAAAATAGCAGTGCCATTGGAAATTACAGCAACAGTATTACCCTTTCCCGTGTACCTGAAAGCATCAGCAGGGTTCTTAGCGATCTCGCGGACCGGCTCAGCTACACCGGGGCTGTATGCTAAAGTAAGATCTTCTGCTGTTTCTGCAGGCTTGGTAATAACAACCTTAATTTTTCCCGGAACAGGATGCTCGTGATACTTCAACGCAGCATCATGTAATTCTTGATGATCCAAGATATCCTCCTAAAAGACTTGTTATTCTTCTGTGCACGAATTAACCATGATTGTCAAAAAGAACACGACCTCCGCCTCCTTGCGGCAGGCCACTTAACTAAACTGACCATTGTCAGCTGATATCAAAGGCTTTAAGTTTTAAGCTTAAGACCAATTAATCCTTACGATCTACCAGGCAATATAACATATCTGTAAGTCCCCAGACAGTCTGCACCAACAACAGGTCTTGGCAGCAAATCGTGAAATAGTAAACTTGATCAAACCAGGATCTTAAGATGACGTTTGCTGCAGTTTATCTTTGACATATGAGCGCATACAACACGAAAAACCGCATAGGTATGCCTCTTTGAGGGTGCTTTAATGCATGTTTTTCCAAATATACACTTTATCTTTGACAAGACTCTATTGCAGTGTGATTTTGACAGGGACTGTCAGGCTGCCTCCTGCTTATGCGTTCCTGCCTTCCTGATCTTTGTGTTCCTGCAGGGCTGCCGGCCTTAAAAAGACAAAAAGCAAAGCCCCGACAAGAGTTCCTGCCACAAGGGAGAATATTACCAGCCAAGGTTTTTCCGACAAAGGTATTATGAAAATTCCCCCATGGGGAGCGCATATTCCGGTATGAAGCGGCATGGCAATGCCACCTGCCACCGCAGCTCCTGCTATGCAGGCTGCCCGCATTCTCTTTTCATAAACTTTAAGATAGGGCAGCACTCCTTCTGTTATAAACAAAAGTCCCTTAAAAAAGGTGCTGAGGGCAAGCCTGCGCTCATCTGCTGTAAAACGCTTTCTCCCGATAAGTCCCGAGGCCAGGGCGGCTGCCAAAGGAGGCACCATGCCTCCTAACATCACCGCGGCCATTGCCCTGCTGCCGGCCCCTGTTTCGGGGAGACAGTCAGCAAGCAGCAGAACCCCAAAAGCATATGCCGTCTTATTACAAGGTCCGCCCATATCGGTTGCAATCATGCCCGCGAGCACCGCTCCGACCAGAATCAACTCAAAAACACCGGCCTCCATAATAAATTTCTGCACCTGCTGATCGATTATGGCGCAAGGGGTGTTAGTAATAAACTGGGCAATAACCGTAGTAATGGTTGCCCCAAGCAGCGGATATACCAGCAGGGCTACCAAAGCATCATGACCCTTTAAAAACCTGGAGGCGCCCTGAGCCATAAGAAAGGCTGCCGCCCCTCCGATAAAACCGTTTACCACCGCTCCTACAACCCCGGCACCTGCCATGTCAGCGATGACTCCTCCGGTAAAACCTGCCACAAGAGCCGTGCGCCTTGCCATGGAAAAGGCTATAAAGGCACTTAACACGGGAAACATCAAATGACCTATGCTGGATCCTATGGTATCCAAAAACAGCCCCAGCCTGGTACCAGAGACCATGTCAAGTCTTGCGATGGCAGAAAGAATTCCTGCTGTAGCGGCCAAAGGCAAAATATAGATCAAGCCGCTCATTAAATGGCGGTAAAGCTTTTTGAAGATATTGGTTTTTTCGGTCAGTGGAGAAGTTGCCGTATAAACGGGACAGTCTGCTGCAAGAGCTCTTTCAATCAATTCCTGAGGCTTTCTTACTCCGTCCACGACCCCAGTACGAACCATGCGTTTTCCCATAAAGCGGTCCAAAGGCACGGCACGGTCTGAGGCTACAATGACAGCCTTGGCCTTGGCAATTTCCTCAGGCAAAAGAGGGTTGCGGGTGCCGGCTGCCCCGGCTGCCTCAACCTTGATGGAGATCCCCATCTGTTCAGCTTTTTGCTCCAGGGCTTCAGCAGCCATATAGGTGTGGGACAAGCCCGCAGGACAGGCCGTCAGGGCTACTATTTCATAGGGAATGTCCTCATCTTGCGGCTTTTTTTCATGCTGTTCCTGCTCAACTTTAAGCTCCCTGCCCTCCTTTTCATCCAAAAGGTTTAAAAACTCCAGAGAATCGGTGCAGGATATCAACTGGTTTCTAAAATTTTCATCCATTAACAGAGTAGACAGCCTTGCCAGCACATCAAGATGGGAATTGGGAGCCTGGCGGGGGGAGGCTATCATAAAGATGAGTTTGACAGGACTGCCGTCAACGGCTTCAAAGTCCATCCCCTCCGTGACCACCATGGCAGCAAGCCCTGGCTTTGAGCAGGCTTCGCTTTTGGCATGCGGGATGGCTATTCCTTCGCCAAGTCCTGTTGAGCCTTCAGCCTCGCGGTCAAAAACTGCTGCTTTAAACTGCTCAGGATCGCTTAAGCATCCTGATGCAAAGAGCAAATCAACAAGGCGGCTGATGGCGGCCTCCTTATTGATGGGCTTAAAGGAAAGCTCCACCTCCCTTTGGCTGAGCAAATCACGAATACGCATTATTGTCCCTGGTATGAAAGGTGATCCAGCATGCAGAACTTTTACACAAGTTTATAGTTTGTAGATTATAGCAAAAGCTTAATTGGCCAAAATCTTGATCTCAAGAGAGATCTCTTAACCTGACGGCTCTTCTCTTAGTCTGCCATGCCAACTCTTCTTT
>CAYNSI010000130.1:0-6371 GCA_964399665.1 uncultured Enterobacterales bacterium
AGACGATTGCAAAACAAGGTAGAACAGATAGACCGATAGATTCATTGCACCTAGCCTGGTGATGGAAATGATTTGGTTGATAGGTTAAAAGACGGCGGTAATCAGGCTGTAAACAAAAGGACCCCGAGGGGCCCTTTGTTAAGATCTTGCTAGATTAAGCACCGAAATTATCAAAGATAATGTTCTCATCCTCTACTCCCAGAGAATGGAGCATATCCACGGCACTTTTGGTCATTAAGGGTGGTCCGCACATGTAGTACTCACAGTCCTCAGGATTCTTGTGATCCTTAAGATACTGCTCGTAAAGTACGTTGGCAATAAAGCCAGTAAGCCCGGTCCAGTTATCTTCAGGCAGAGGATCGGATAAGGCAAGATGCCAGGTAAAGTTGGGATGCTCTTCAGCCAGCTTATCAAATTCCTCAACATAGAAAGCCTCCTTCAAAGATCTGGCACCATACCAGAAGGAGATCTTGCGTTTGGAATCAAGACGCTTTAACTGATCAAAGATATGTGAACGCATCGGAGCCATACCGGCGCCGCCGCCTATGAATACCATCTCATTGTCAGTCTCGCGGGCAAAGAACTCGCCAAAAGGTCCTGAAATGGTGACCTTATCGCCGGGCTTTAAGCTCCAGATATAGGATGACATGATCCCCGGAGGCACTTCCTTAAGCTTATTTAAAGGAGGTGTGGCAATACGGACATCGAGCATGATAAGGCCCTTTTCATCCGGATAATTGGCCATGGAATAGGCGCGTATCGTCGGGGTGTCAACTTTGGATACTAGGTCAAATAAACCAAAGTGCTCCCAGTCACCACGCCATTTTTCGGGCACATTAAAATCCTTGTAGTAAACCGTATGTGCCGGAGCCTCAATTTGAATGTAACCGCCGGCGCGGAAGGGAACTTCCTCACCTTCAGGTACCTTTAATCTAAGCTCCTTGATAAAGGTGGATACATTATTGTTGGAGATAACCTCGCATTCCCACTTCTTGACTCCGAAGACTTCGGCCGGGACCTCGATTTCACAGTCTCCCTTGATGGTAACCTGACAGGCCAGGCGCCAGCCTTCTTTTATCTGACGCTTATTAAAGTGGGAATACTCAATCGGCAGAACATCCCCGCCACCTTTTACCACCTTGACCTTACACTGACCGCAGGCGCCGCGGCCGCCGCATGCTGAAGATACGAACACCCCTTTATCGGAAAGGTTGTTCAATAACTTATTCCCGGCAGGACAGGTAAGAGCCAGGCTGGGATCTCCGTTTACACCAATGGTGATGTCACCGCTTTGTACCAGATAGTGCTTGGCAGCTAGAATTAAAGCCACCAATACTACTATGATGACGATGAACATGACCACGCCAGCTATGATAGTTAACATGTTTCCTCCTAGAGCTGAATGCCTGAGAAGGACATGAAGCCTATGGCCATCAGTCCCGAGGTGATAAAGGTTAATCCCAGTCCCCTCAATCCTGCAGGGGCGTCAGAGTACTTCAATCTTTCACGGATAGCGGCTAAAAGCACAATGGCAAGAGCCCATGAGAATCCGGAGCCTAACCCGTATACCACGGACTCAGCAAAGGTGTACTCACGCTGTACCATGAAAGATACGCCTGCAAAAATCACGCAGTTTACCGTGATGAGAGGCAGGAAGATTCCTAAGGCGCTGTACAGGGCCGGGAAGTACTTATCAAGTGCCATCTCCAGGATCTGCACAATGGCTGCAATCACACCAATGTAGGTAATGAAGGACAGGAAGGAGAGGTCGACCCCTTCTATTAAAGCGTCCGGCATCAGTACATAAGTGTTGATAATGTTATTGGCGGGAACCGCGAGGATCTGCACCAAAATTACGGCAGCACCAAGGCCTGCTGAGGTAGTGACCTTCTTGGACACGGCAAGGAAGGTACACATGCCCAGGAAGAATGCCAAAGCCATGTTTTCAATAAACACGCTTCTGACAAACAGTGACAAATAATGTTCCAGCATATTAGTAATCCTCCCTGTGGGTGTCATACTCTGCAGGCTCCCTAAGGTCCTTGCGGAAGGTCTTAACCAGCCAGATTAAAATTCCAAGCAGGAAGAACCCGCAAGGCGGCATTACCAAGAGACCGCAGGGAACATACCAGCCGCCGTTGTTAACAGTCGGCAGGAGCACCAGGCCGAACCATGAGCCGGAACCGAAGATCTCGCGAACTGTAGCGACAATGCACAGTACTGCAGCATATCCCAAACCGTTGCCTATGCCGTCAAAAAAAGACGGAAGCGGAGGATACTTCAGTGCAAAGCCCTCGGTACGTCCCATGACAATACAGTTGGTAATGATCAATCCGACATACACTGACAACTGCTTTGACAAGTCAAAAGCAAAGGCTTTTAACAGCTGATCCACCAAAATTACCAATGAGGCAATAATTGTCATCTGGGCTATGATACGCACGGAGCTTGGCATATAGTTTCTTGTGGCAGACACCGCAAGATTGGAAAAAGCAGTCACGGCAATCACCGAAAGCCCCATGACAAATGCAGTTCTCATACTGGAGGTAACCGCCAGGGTTGAACAGATGCCCAACATCTGAATCATTACCGGATTATTGGCAATGAGCGGATCTATCAGGGCCTCCTTCCAAGTAGGGCTACTTACATCACTCATTTTATAGTAATCTCCCCATTGCGAATCTTATCGAGGAATGGTTTGTAGGCAGTGCCTAACCAATACTTCGCGGAATTATCAACACCGCGGGAAGTTAAAGTGGACCCTGAAAGGGCATCTACTTCAAAATCCTTCCCGGGACCGACATGATCGGCATTCTTCTTGATAATGAAGCTATATTTGCCGTTGTCATCCTCGATCTTCTTGTCAACCCACAGAGCCTGCCAGCGGGGATTTTCAATTTCACCGCCTAAACCTGCAGTCTCACCGTGGCTGTAGAAAGTCACAGCCTTGATGGTATTGCCGTCAGTATCCACAGCTACGTAACCGTATGCCGTGGACCACAGAGCCTTGCCGTAAAAGGGCAGGATAAGGCGTGTAACCACACCTGCGTCATCCCTGACAAAATAAACCGGCATATAGGTTGCGCGAACCCTGATATCTGCATAATCGATATCAGAGGGAATGGCAGTTGAAGTTTCCGGCTTGCGGCTTAAGGAGGCAAAATTGTAGCCGTCAGCCACATTTTGCATCTCTTCGACCAACACACCGTTTCCAACATCCAAAAGATGAGCCTCGATGTGCTCTGCATAAGTTTGGGCCACTGACCTGCCGGGTTCATAGCCTGATACCTTGAGGATGCTGACCTGCCTGTCATTGGCTTCGGCCGCCTCCTTGAAAGGCCCCAGGGCCACTACGGCTGCAGAAACCAGGACCGAGCACACCAGACAGAAGGCAACAATAATTGCCATTGTTCCTGCAGGGGTGTCCTTATATTGTTGAATGTTAAGCACGGCTGAGCCTCCTCTTGATATTGCGCAGGGTAGCCAGATAGTCAAACAACGGCGCGCAGCAGTTTGCAAACAGAATAGCCAGCATCATTCCTTCAGGATATGCGGGGTTGACCACGCGGATCAGCACTACCATAACCCCGATTAAGGCCCCGAATGCCCACTTGCCCTTTTTGGTGAAGGCAGAGGAGACAGGATCAGTTGCCATAAAGACCATACCAAAGGCAAAGCCGCCTAATACTACATGCCACAGAATGGGCATGGAGAACATGTAATTGGTATCAGAGCCTATGGCATTAAAAAGTGCCGACATAGCAAAGGCACCCACCAGAACACCTGCCATAATGCGCCAGGAGGCTATGCCTGTTGCCAGCAGAATAAAGGCTCCGACAAAAATCATCAGAGTAGAGGTCTCACCTATGCATCCTGGGATATTGCCTATGAAGGCATCCATTATGGTGAATTTTTCGCCAATGAAGTTTACCATGGCCTCTTCACCGCCTTCTGCCCACTGAGCAAGAGGGGTGGCACCTGAAAAACCGTCAACGGGGACCCAGCAGTCGGTACCTGAAATATTGGCAGGATACGCAAAGAACAGGAAGGCACGCCCTGCCAGAGCAGGATTCATGAAATTGCGTCCGGTACCGCCAAAAAGCTCCTTTGCTATCACCACGCCGAAGGAAATTCCCAGGGCAGCCTGCCACAGCGGAATTGAAGCCGGAACCACCAGAGCAAACAGCAGTGAGGTAACAAAAAAGCCCTCATTGATTTCATGGTGTCTTACCAGGCAGAACAGCACTTCCCAGAAGGCGCCCACTGCAAAAACCACCACATAGATTGGCACGAAGTGAACTATTCCTATCAGGAATTTACTGTAGATGCCTGCATCCGTTCCTAATGAACCGCCCAAAAGCTGCACAATGGCAAAGCGGAAATCATAGCTTAACAAAGCAAAGGAAGTATTGGCAATCTCAGCGCCGTTGGCCATGGACGCAATGGCGGCAATAGTTTGTTCGCCGACATTGTACCAGCCTATCACCATGGCCGGGATGGCAGCAATGCACACTATGATCATGATGCGCTTTAAGTCAATAAAGTCGCGGACATGAGTTCTGCCTGCAGTTACCTTTCCCGGGGTAAAGAATAAAGTAAAAGTACCTTCATAGAGAGGATAGAGCATCTGCAAAATGCCGCCCTTCTCAAACATGGGAGAAATTTTCTTGAAAAAATCCAGCAACATCAGCCTAACCCTCCACCTCTATCCTGGTAAGGCACCTGCGGATTAGAGGACCGTAATCGGTCTTGCCCGGACACACATAGGTGCATAAGGCCAAATCTTCTTCAGCCAGTTCCAGGACCCCCAGAAGCTTTGCCTGATCGGCATCATTAATTTCAATGGCACGCAGCAGCATAGTAGGCTCAACATCAAGGGGCATGATTTTTTCATAAAGCCCGATAGGAACCATGGGGCGGGAACCGCCGTTGACGGCAGTATTGATGGCATATTCACCCGGCTTTAGGAAAGCAGACGCAAAGGCCCTTGAGGCCGAATGACGCTTAAAGCCCGGGGTAAGCCACCCAAAAAACTCATTCATGATCCCTTCTTCGAGGATCGAAACCTCAAGATGGAAGCGGCCCAGGTAGGCAAAGGGCCCGACAGCATGGTTGCCCCACAGCACGGAACCTGCAATTACCCGCACTCCGTTTTCTGAAGCTACCACCTCATCACTTACAAGCTCTGAAACCGAGGCCCCCTGAATCACGGGTACCAGGCGGGGATCTTTAGCATTGGGGCCTGCAATTGCAACAACACGCCTGTTGTAGTATTCCCCCTCCGTGAAAAGATGTCCTATGGCAATAACATCCTGATAGCCGATGTGCCATACCGTCTTGTTCTCGCTTACAGGATCCACAAAATGGATATGAGTGCCGGGAAGGCCTGCAGGATGCGGTCCTTCAAAGGTAACCTCTTCAACATTGGGAGTTTCAGCAAGCGGCAGCGAGTCGGATTTTTTGCAGACATAAACCTTAAAATCCCCGATGCGGCTTAATACCTTGAGACCGCAGACAAAGGCCTCAGCGTCAGCCGTTATTACCACCTTAGGATCCGGAGCCAAAGGATTGGTATCCATTGCCGTCACAAAAATAGAATGCGGAAGCGATCCTACGGCAGGCACCTTATCGTAGGGCCGGGTGCGAAAAGCCGTCCACATCCCGGACTTTACCAATAAATCAGTTGCATCCTTTGAAGCGAGGGCAAGCAGGCTTTCTGACGGGTATTTCTGAAACTCTACGGCAGATCCTTTAGGATCCACTTCAATGACGACAGACTGAAAAGCACGTCGTTCACCACGGTTGATTGCAACCACTGTACCCGCTGCAGGAGCAGTAAACTGCGTTCCTGGGTTTTTCTTATCCTCGAACAGTACCTGTCCTTTTGCTACGACATCGCCGACTTCAACAGACATTGAGGGACGAAGCCCGGGATAATCTGAGCTAATCAAAGCCACATGCTTAATCTCGGGACCTTCCCCAATGGTCTGCTGCGGCTTGCCGCCAATAGGCAGATCCAATCCTTTTTTGATATTAATCATAGGCGGTTCCAAATAAAAACTTCCGGAGGTATGCATACTCCACAATTAAGGCGCAAAAGCCCCCAGGTATTGTTATGTATTTATAAAAAAACCAAGGGGATCCCCTGCTTGCAGGGGCGCCGCAACCTAGGAATTTTATCACAACTTAATAAAGCCTGATATTAAGATTTACAAGGCTTAATATCAGTGATTAGTAATAAAACTTCTTGATTTATTAGCCATCACGGCGACTTTTCCTGCCGTGATTTTTAGAGCATTTTACAAAGCCTTGTGCTTTTGAACCAAATGATTTTTAAATAATGATGGTGCTTTTTTGTCGTGGATCCCAAA
>CAYNSI010000131.1:0-6368 GCA_964399665.1 uncultured Enterobacterales bacterium
ATCCTGCAGCTGCCGATAAGCCGCCTCGATCCTGTTAGTAACGATCCGGCACGGCACGCATAGGTCTTAAGGCTTCTTTTGCCTACTGTTAAAATCATGCCTCCTTAACTTTGAGCTTGCGCCGTAAAGCATTCCTGCCTGCCAATCACGGCCTGATTTGGTGCCGGGGAGGAGACTCAAATCCTTTTTTAAGCCGACGAAAACTGCAAGGACTTGAGTCTTAACTTTTTTAAATTGTAAACAAGCTTTATTTACCTTGTGGTATTTTGGCCATAGTAGGCATTCTTACCATGTTTTCTTAAGTAATGCTTGTCAAGCAGGGTCTGCTGCATGGGATCAATGCTGCCTCCTTTGAGCATTTTGCTGTGGAAGGCCATAAAGGCAATTTCTTCTAAAACCACGGCATTGTGCACAGCATTATCAGGGGAGGTTCCCCAGGTAAAGGGACCGTGGGAGTAGACAATAACAGCAGGGATGTCCTTTAAGGGGATCTTACGATTTTTAAAGGTCTCAACGATTACTTTGCCGGTTTCAAGCTCATAAGAGCCGTTTATTTCCTCATCGGTCATCTTGCGGGTGCAGGGGATCGGACCGTAAAAATAGTCGGCTCCCGTGGTGCCTAAAGCCGGGATATCAAGGCCAGCTTGGGCCCATGAGGCGGCATAGCGGCTGTGGGTATGGACAATTCCTTTAACATCTTCGCTGGCGCGGTAAATCTCCAAATGAGTGTCGGTATCCGTTGAAGGATTAAGCGCCCCTTCAACTTTTTTGCCGGTTTCAAGATCCACGACTACCATGTCAGAGGGTTTCATATTGTCATATTCAACCCCCGAGGGCTTTATCACCATCAGACCTTGATTGCGGTCTATGCCTGAGACATTACCCCAGGTAAAAGTTACCAGGCCGTATTTGGGCAGCAAAAGATTTGCTTTAAAAACTTCTTCTTTTAATTCCTCTAGCATTTTTACACCTTATTAGACTTGTCCTGCAGGAAAGCTTATATTAACAGGATTAAGACACATAAGCGCAACTTTCGGTCTAATCGCGAGCACTTGAAAAATCCTCACGGGTTCCCAAAAATTTGCTTTGTGCAACTTTTTGTCCGAAAAAGTCAGTCCTTAATGTCATAATCTAACAGCCTTCCCCGCAGATCATAAAAGCGCAGTAAAAATCTTAAGGCAGGGAGCCTTAATTTTCTGCCCTGAATTTTAAATAACAGATCATTAAGGCTCAGCTTTTGTTTTGAGGCAATGAGAATGTCACAAGGCAGTGTCTGTCCTGCAAAAGCCTTGTTAATAAGGCACATAATTTTTGTTACCGCCTCATCAAGTTCGATGTAGGGGATAATATTGCTGCCGTCTAAAAAGAAGATCCCCGGAAGTTTTTTAAGTTTTTTAACCAACAAAGCGTGCGGGGCGAGGACAAGTCCAAAGCGCAGTGCGCATACGCAAGAGTGTAAAAAGCACTTGACTGCATATGACTCAATGCTCAAAGGAAGCTTTTGCAGGATGTCCTTACTAGAGGGGTTGCAATCATAGGCAAGGTACCCTGAACCTTGGAAATAGGCCAGCGGGGCAGGAAACAACTTTTGTAAGATCGCAGTTATTTGGTTGCGCGAGGCAATTGCCTCATTAAGTCTTTTGGCAGTAAGCCTTTTGCTGCCAAGGCTTGTTCCTGCCAAATTTATCAGCACATATAAGAAGTTCTTTTGAGGATCTTTGTGAAGGTCATTGTCAATATCTGTTGCTGCAGGGGGTTTAAGGCCTGTGGTTAGGATCAAATGCTTTTTAAGAAGATCCTGCTCTTTTAATCGTAAGGCCTCCTCATAGGTCATAAAGATAAGATTAGGAGGGGCAGAGGACGGAATCTTATTTTTGGTTCTTGAAAGAGCAAGAACAGCAAAACCTTCTGAAATAAGGGCATTCGTAAGGGAGCTGCCGATAAGTCCTGTAGCACCTGCAATTACTACCAGGCAAAAAGGTTTGTCAGCAGATGTCATACCTTAATCCTCAGGATGCCTTTTCACTTTATGTCGAATTCAACTCAACATAAAGTAGATAACTTGATAGATAACTTGCCTTAAAAGTTAACTTACCAACTGTCACATCATAAAAAGACTGTCAACTCTTTACATACTCTTTAAAGAGGAAAAAAGCTCTTCAAAAAGACTAAAAAGCTTTGGGGGCATTGCAGTCATTTTTTGTTACTTTGTAGGTTACTCCATTGAAATTACTGCAAATTTGCAAATTCTACTGTACTAAGAGGCGGCTGTGCCGCCTCCTTGAAGGCAGGGTAAAGTTACCCTTTATCCCTGGGCCTGAATTGCTGTAATGGCTATGGTATAGACAATGTCCTCTACCAATGCCCCGCGGGAGAGATCATTGACAGGCTTTCTCATGCCCTGAAGCATGGGACCTATGGAAATAATGTTAGCGGATCTTTGTACCGCCTTATACACGGTATTTCCTACTTCCAATGACGGGAAAATAAAGACCGTAGCCTGACCTGCAACAGGAGATCCCGGTGCCTTTTGGGCGGCAACATCAGGCATGATGGCAGCATCATATTGTATGGGACCGTCTATTATAAGATCCGGTCTTTTCTCTTTGGCAATACGATAAGCCTCTGCCACGAGGTCAATATCAGGACCTTTTCCTGAAGTACCGGTAGAATAGGTTACCATCGCAACCTTAGGATCAATCCCGAAGGCCTTGGCAGTATCAGATGACTGAATGGCAATATCGGCAAGCTCATTGGCATTGGGATTGGGATTGATGGCGCAGTCTGCAAAAACATAGACCTGCTCGGGCATCAGCATAAAAAGAGCCGATGAGACCAAGGATGCTCCGGGGGCGGTCTTGATCACCTGAAAGGCAGGGCGAATGGTGTTGGCTGTGGTGTGTATCGCACCTGATACCAGGCCGTCCACTTCACCCTTTTCAAGCATCATGGTGGCCAAAAAGACATCATCCTCGAGAAGTTTTTTGGCTTCCTCAGGAGTTAAGCCCTTGCTTTTTCTTAATTCCACAAGTCTTGAGACGTATTGGTCACGGATGGTGTCAGGATCGATAAACTCGATGGTGTCGGGAAGTTCAATGCCCTGATCTTCTGCAACTTTTAGGATGAGCTCTTTTTTGCCGTAAAGTACCGGAACTGCAATCCCCTGATGGGCTACCTTGGCAGCAGCTGCCACGGTACGCGGCTCACTGCCTTCTGGCAGGGCAATTCTTTTTTTCTCACGCCTTGCAAGATTGGTAAGCTTGTAACAGAAGGAAGCAGGACTCATTAGGGCAATCCTGTTTTCATCTCCTGTATTAATATCTGCTGTCATCTTAGGACACAGCAAAGGAGCGACGTAGTCAGCACAAAGCTTCTCTCTTATGGGATCATCACAAGGAGGCAGAGGGGCAATTCTGCCTAAATTAAGCAGGGTGTCCTTGCGGTTTTCATTAACATAAATTACGGTTTTGCCTGCAATTTCATCTTCTCTGCCGCCTGTTAGGATGATAAGTCCTGCTGCAGTGTCACAAGGCTCTGCAGTAATGAGAATATCATGCTCTGCGGCACTTTTGGGGCAGAGGGTCATGCCATAAACCCTGACATTACCGTCCCCTTTAAGTCTTCCGCCTGTTAAGCGGGCAATATCAGAAGATCTCAGACTGTAGCATTCAGGGTTATAGGGGATTTTCCCCACCACCTTGTCCAAAAAGCAGGGTGCTTCCTCGTTATTGGCAGAGCAGCTGCAGGAGCTGCCGTTAGGGCAGCAGTCATTGGAGCCTGCCAGTACTATGGATTTTTCGAGATTGGGATTGAGTTTGGCATCGGCATTGAGAATGATATTGCCCATAAATCTTGTTTGGGCAGCATTGCCAAAATAACTTAAGGTTAGGGCATTGATGGAGGCTGCAAAATTACAGAAGCCAAGATTGGTGACAAGAAACTTGGCATCAAGGGCATGGCAGATAGCGGCATTGACTTCATCCTGATTAAAAAACATTGCGTTGGTAACGCCTTCTATGATGACCACATCAGGTTTCTTTTCTGCAACAAGGGCCTCATAGCTTCCCAAAATCTGTTCTACAAGATCAGCTTTTCTGCCTGCTGCAAGGAGTTTGACCACCGTTTCAGTCGGGACCGATCCTGCACATTCTTGGCAGGTGCAGGAACTTAGCGGCCTGAAAATCACCGCCTTGGTGCCCTTATCATTTAAAGCTTTGGCAAGACCTAAAGATACCGGGAAAATGCCGGATGATATACCGGCAGGGACAATCATCACATTGGAAGTCACCACAAAACTCTCCAAAAATTAAAATTATGGTTCGGAACATTGTTATTCTTGAAAATTTAAATTTAAGCCATTGCAGTTGCAGTATGGTTAAATTCGGTAACTTCTTAATATTACACCCTGGAAGGAAAATTTGGGGTCTTATCTCAAGACATTTTGCACAAGCACTAAATTAAAGCTGGTAATTTAGGCACAAATTCGCGTAACAGGCGCGGCTTTAACTAGAAATTCCGCGATGATTATACGACAGACTCAAAAGAGCGGTGAGATCTGAATCTTGGTGTTAGTGCTCAGGGGGCAGTGTGTATACGCTCTTACAACCTGCCGCACGGGTCAATGCATCTGCTCTTTGGCTGGTGTGTTAGATACATCACTTCTTCGCTAAACGTTCTGATCCCGGTTCCAGGATAAGAACGTCTTACACCGGCCTGTTACATCTGTTCCCGTTAGAACGTGCTCCATGCCCGGCACACCGCCAAAAAGCAGCACCAAATGGTGCTGCTGTGATAAGACTTGTGAAAGTGTTATTAGAGCGGGTATTTTACAAATAATGAACCTGTAACACCCTCACGAGTGCCTGTATAACCTTGGACTCCAAGCTCTAAGGTAAGACCTGAGTCCTGCGTTGGAGTTATACTAAGACCAAGCTCTCCTATGCCGGTATCTCCCCTTAAGTTGACAGATTTGATGGCATAGCCGTTGGAAGTGCCACGGGCACTGCCTTCATATTCGTGCTCCCAGGCAAGCCCGAAGTATGGTTTTACAGCACTTGATGTCTCAAAATCAAGACGTGTCCCCAAACGCATCCTGCTTGACTGTACCGTCCCAAGGTAAATGCTCTCACCTGTAGACAGCGTCACAGTATCTGAATTGACGCGGGTGTAGAAGTATTTGCCAAAGACATCAAGACTTGCAGTAGAGCCAAGGTCAAAAACATATCCCAAGCCTGCATGCAGGCTGTAGTATGCAGATGAGCTGTCATAGGAGGCTTTCAAATCACCATTGTCATAGTCATTGTGAACAGTTCCTGTTCTGCCTGAGCCTTCAAGATAGAAGCGGCCTAAGTCTGACGGGGTAAAGTCCATCCTTGCCAGCAGGCCAAAGCCTGCATAGTATGCATCTCCATCACCATTATAGGCAGTTCCTGAAAAGGAATTGTAGGTATCATAGTTACCATAACCATATTCAAAGAAGCTGCCAAAGGTAAAGTCACCTGCTGCAGTACTGTTTCCAATGGCAATACCTGCCATGAGAGTTAAGCTTTCCATGTCAACATGAGAGCCGGTATCATAACGCACTGAGCCGCCTTGAACCGCAGCAAAGGGAGTGAAGGTCAAGGAAGCTTCATCTTTTACGGCACTGACAGCTGCTGCCATGCCGCGGCCTGCTGCCATGTCAGCACCGCTTTGTACCAAGATAGAGCCTGCTAAATGACCATATAATAAGGTGTTAGTCTCTTCGTGTGCTGTGACTTCATCTACTATTATGCTGAAAGTTCCGTTTTCAGTACTTGTGCTTACAGACACAGATAAGGTAGAGCCAAGGGTAACTTTAGGCGAGGAGCTCTCAGTTCCAACAAATGAGTCAGCATCAACTAAAGTAAATTCAGTACCCGCTGCAATATCTGTATTATCTCCAGTAAAATAGACCAAGATGTCGCTGTCTCTTAGATCAGCAGTACCGTTAACAGTAAGGAAAGCACCAATATCAGCGGTGTATGTAGAGGGTCTTTCAAAGTAGAGCGTCGCACCAGAAGCATCCAAATCGCCTGAGTATGTGGCAGTAGTACTATTATTGTCTCCTATGATGACATTTAACGTTTTACCACTCAAAGAATAGCTGGAATTACTTGCAAAAGTTGCCCCGCCATAGAGCGTAAGTCCTGCAGAATTTGAAAGGGCAACATTTGAATCCAATGCTAACCTGCCGCTTTCCACTATTGTCATGCCATAGAACTCATCAGTATTACTACTAAGTTCCACCCCACCGTTTATTACTAAATAACTAGCACCTGTACCTGTAATGTCCTTATCGAAGTTGCCATCATAGGCAAGCTCTAAGATGGCGTCATCGTAGAGCGTAA
>CAYNSI010000132.1:0-6296 GCA_964399665.1 uncultured Enterobacterales bacterium
AAAGCTGGTTTGCCTTTGATCATTTTTATTCTGATGCCGCATTCAGGGAAGTACTTCCCATAGTTTTCAAGGATAAGTCCAACCCCCTTGATGTTTTAAAGGAGCAGAGTTTCCCGGAGAATGCCGATAACTGGTGGCTGAGCCAGTTTTTGGACTGCTTTAGCGAAGATCAGATAATAGCAATACTGGGAAAGATCAAAACTGCCTTAAAACCTGAAGCCAGAATTTATATTCTCGAGCTTTTTTCAGACAATCAAAGATTTGAGGCGGCAAATTTCAGTATTAATGCTTCAAGCCTTTATTTTTCCTGTCTTGCCAACGGTAACTCACGTTTTTACCGCAAAGCGCGTTTTTGTAATTTAATCAGCAGGGCAGGACTTGATATCAGATCATGTACCGAGAATATCGGGCTTGGACATACTCTTTTGGAGCTTGCCTGAATAATGGAACTTTCTTTTGCGATAAAAGAGGTGTCGGTTAAAGCCCCTAAGATAAACTCATTATCAGAATTTAAAGCCTGTCTTGAATTAGGAGTGCTGCCAAATGATGCTCCTATGCCCAAAGTTACGACTCTTGGCATGATGACGGCAAGGAGGCTTAATTCAGGCTCCCGCCTGGCAGCTGACTTGGCAGCAGAAATATTCAAGGGGTATCCTGACATCGAAGCTGCGGTCTTTGTAAGCCGTCACGGCGAACTTGAGCGCAACTTTAGTATCTTAAGCAATTTGGCATCACAACAGGAAGTTTCTCCTACTGACTTTACCATGTCAGTACACAATGCTGCAGGAGCTGCTGCTACCATAGCTTCTCAAAAAGCCCTGCCGGTAAGCTCACTTGCAGCAGGTTCGGAGAGCTTTATCCAGGGGCTTATTGAAGCGGTTCTTTTTCTAAATGAAGGCTGCCAAAAAGTGCTCTTAGTTGACTTTGAAGGCAGGATCCCCGAATTTTACAGGTCTTATCTGCCTGCAAATGCGGTAAATTTCCCCTATGCTGCAGCTCTGGTACTCTCACCGGGGGCTGATTTTATGCTCAAAGCAGGAGGGGATTTTAGTGACGGGGTGGATCTTATAAATGCCCCTGAAATTGCCGCATTTGAGTTTGTAAAGTTCTATCTTGGGCAGCAAAGCCTCTTGTCCTTTAGGGCTCCTTCCAATTGTTATGAGATTGTGAGACTTTAGATGGGAAGGCTTAGAAGATACTGGCGTATCGGCGGTACAGGTTTTGGCTTTATGCTCTTTGCTGCCGGGGCATTTTTGCTGTGGTTTGTATGGCTGCCCTTATTGTCATTGTTTTTCAGGGAGAAACAAAGCAGGCGTCATTATTTCAGGGTCAGTATCTCAAAAAGTTTTCAGGTGTTCCTGCGTTTGTTGGAGTTGATGCAGATCTTAAGGCTTGAGATTGCAGATTTGGGGATCTTAAGGGAATATCGCGGCTGTCTTTTTTTGGTAAATCACCCGACACTTTTAGATTATGTCATCATGACCGCTCTCGTTCCTGAAGCTACCTGTATGGTAAAAGGGGAACTTCTTGACAACTTTTTTATGGGAAGAGTAATTAGAGGCGCCGATTACATCAGCAACCAGAGTGAAAATGATTTGCTTGAAGACTGCAGGCGACGGTTAAAGGCCGGGGAGAATATTTTGATTTTTCCTGAAGGGACGCGAACTGCCGCATCCGATCATAAATTAAAGCGAGGGGCTGCCAACATCGCTCTGCGCTGCGGGGCGGACGTGCAGTTTATTAAGATAGATGTAAGCGAACCTTTTCTGGATAAAATACATGCATGGTATGAGGCGCCGGAGCGCAAACCCAGGTTTGAGGTAAGGCTCGGGCCCTACTTTGCCTTTGATCTGTTCAGGTGCAGGGAGGAAGAGGACATGCCCCGTGCCGTACGCAGGCTGAACCGGGAGTTTGCCCAAAATCTGTATCTTTAACAGGGAGATTAAGACCATGGAAGAGCTTTGTGAGGAAATCAAAAAGCTTATTATTGAAAGCCTTAATTTAGAAGATCTCACAACAGACGACATCAAAACTGATGAACCTCTGTTTAACGACGGCCTGGGGCTTGATTCTATCGATGCTTTGGAATTGGGGCTTGCCGTCAAAAACAAATACCAGGTGGGGCTTTCAGCCGAGAATGAGCAGATGAAGCAGCATTTTTATTCTGTCAAGACTTTGGCAGAGTATATTGCTTCGGTGCGGCAGACGAAGGAGTAAGGATTATGACTCAAGATGAGATATTTTCTGAGGTCAAAGATATTATCGTCAAGCTCTTTGAGATCGACGAGGACAAGGTGGTTTTGGAAGCCGGCCTTTTTGAGGATTTGGATTTGGACAGTATTGATGCCGTCGATATGGTGGTGCAGCTGCAGAAAAAAACCGGCCGCAAGGTTGATCCTGCAACTTTCAAGAAGGTAAGGACGGTTCAGGATGTCGTAGATGCTGTAGAAAAACTTTTAAATACCCCTAATCCTTGACGGTACCAAGGGCATGTTGGTTATCAAGACCGTATCTTCCCTGGTTCTGCTGCTGTGGCCGGTTTTTATCGCCTCAGGTTTTTACTTTGATAAGGTAAAGGAGACAGCCGCTGTTCTTTTGGGGCTGTGTCTGATACGTCTTCTGCTCCTCAAGGCAGAAAGAAAAGTCTTTAAGGAAGCCTTAGGACTTGTGACCATAATTGCTGTGCTTTTGTGTCTTGCTGTTCTGATCCTCAACCGTACGCAGTTTTTTTTGTATTATCCTGCGGCAGTAAGCTTTATTATGCTGGCAGTTTTTTTCTCCTCCCTTTATGCCAAAACTTCTGCAGTTGAAAAAATTGCCAGGCTTAGTGATCCTAATCTTCCAGAGTTTGCGGTGCGCTATACCAGAAAGGTAACTAAAGCCTGGTGTCTTTTTTTTCTTGCCAACGGATCTTTTGCCCTGATTACGGCACTTTTAGGCGATTACAGACTGTGGACCCTGTACAACTGTCTGATCTCCTATATTCTTATGGGGCTTATGTTTGCAGGGGAATATTTAATTCGCATCAAGGTTAAAAAGCAGCATGACAGGACTTAAGTTTACGAAGATTTGTTCCCTCCTTGAAGCAAAAAGGGATGAGAACATACTCTTTTACAGAAAAGATCTTAGTGCAGTTACCGTAAAAGACCTGCGCTCTGCTGCAGCTTATCTTGCGCAGGAACTTCAGAAGATTCCAGAAAAAAGAGCAGCTCTTCCTCCTGTAAGAGGAGATCTTTTCGTACTGTGCCTGTATGCAGCCTTAGCGGCTCAAAAAGAAGTTGTGCTGCTGCCTGAAAATGATCCTTCCTGTTTTCAAAAGTACCAAAATTTCTATGATTTTGTGCTCTCTAACAAGACTTTTCCTTCTCTTTTGGACCCTGATAAGCCTGATTTTAAGGCTGCGGTAAACTCCTTAACCAAAAGGGCCAAAGATTCTGAAAATATCGGCTCTTATAAGCTGCCGGTACCAGATCTTGAAGGTAAGATCCTGTTTTTTACCTCGGGCTCCACAGGAGATCCCAAACCCGTGTCAAAGACTCTTGCAGTTATGGAGCAGGAAAGCAGGATGCTCTTTGATCTTTTATCACCGAAGGTCATGGATACTATGCTTCTTGCCACGGTATATCCCGGGCATCTTTACGGCATGACGGCAAGGATCATGCTGCCTTTGTGTTTTTCCCTGCCTTCTTTTTGCGACATGATCCACTATACGGAGGAGCTTTGTGCTCTTTCTGAGGGCAGCTACCTTCTAGTCACCAGTCCGGTTTTTCTGGCGCATCTTGATTTGAATCTTGTCCCACCCAGGCACATCAAGGTCATCATCAGTGCAGGAGGCTTTTTGGATGATGCCGTGGCACAAAGGGTACAGCAGTGGAGCGGGGCTGAGATCTTTGAGATCTATGGCAGTACGGAAAGCGGGGTTATGGGTTGGCGCTGGCGCCGGGATCCTTTAACGCAATTTTCAACATTCCCCAAGGTTTACTTTCTTAAGAAAGGACGTCACTTTGTTATCAACTCTCCTTTAGTCCCCTCAGGAGAACACAGGATCTCAGACTATCTTGAGTTTTTCCCCGACGGCACCTTTCATCCTGCAGGACGTCTTGATGCCGTGGTAAAAATTGATGAAAAGCGTATTAATCTTGCCGCGGTGAAAAAAATTATTGAGAAAACCCCTGAGGTGGCGGAGGCTGCGGTTGTAAGTTACAGCTTAAGGGAACGCACTTTCATAGGAGCTGTTATTGTGCCTGCAGGGCCTTTTGACAAGGATGCCAAAACAAAACTGCAAAAGATCATAAAAAATCAGGTGGCAGTGGAGCTTGGCATCAAGGCAAGGCCCAGGCGCATTATCTTTGTTGATAAAATTCCTGCTAACAGTATGGGCAAGTATAACCTTGCAAAATTACGGGAGCTTTTTGATGTTGATGCTGCCTCATGATTTTAAGGTGATAAGGGAAAATGATAATGAGGCTTATGCCTTGTTTACCCTGACTGAGGATTTGGGATGGTTTCAGGGGCATTTCCCTGAGTATGCTCTGCTGCCCGGGGTTGCCCAGATCTATTTTTTGAATAAGATCCTGCAGGAGGTCTTTGGCAGCGCCCTTTGGATCAAGGGATTTTCAGACCTTAAATTTATGCGCCCCATGCTCCCTTTGTCATCAGGCAGGCTGAAGCTTACAAGAAAAGAGGCAGGTAAGTTTTCCTTTGTGCTTTATGACATAACAGAAGACAGTGAGATTTTATGTGCCAAGGGGAACTTTAAAACATGAAACTCTGCGCTGCCGTCCCCTGCTACCGCCACGGTTACCTTATCAAAAAAGTGCTTGACAGACTTGACGCTATGGGGCTTGATACGTTTGTCATTGATGATGGCAACAAAGGATCTGACCTTGAGGCACTAAACTTAGCCTGCGCTCCGTTTGAAAATATCAGGCTGATAAGACATCAGGTGAACCTTGGCAAGGGGGCAGCCATGGCAGCTGCCTTCAGGGCAGCCTATAAGGCAGGTTTTGATCATCTGCTGCAGGTCGATGCTGATGGACAGCATGATTTAGATGATGCAGAAGCGTTAATTGAGCTTGCTAAAAAATTTCCCAACGATGTTATTTCAGGATTTCCCATTTTTGATGATAAGGCTCCCAAAAGCCGGGTTTACGGCCGCAGGATAGCAAATTTCTGGGCAGCGCTTGAGACCTGCTCTCTGTCAATTAAAGAAGCCTTGTGCGGCTTTAGGATCTATCCTTTGGGGGAAGTTGCAAGGCTTTATGAAAAGGCTGCCCCAGGCTGCGGCATGGACTTTGATCCTGAAATTTTGGTGCGCCTGTACTGGCAGGGGGTGAGGATCCATTTTCTGCCCACTAAGGTCTCCTATTTGCCTGACGGGTTGTCAAACTTTAAGGTGCTAAAAGATAACATCAGACTTTCCTGGATGAATACCAGGCTTTTTTGTCTGATGATCCCGCGCCTTCCCATCCTTATTAAAAGAAAGCTCCAACCTGCACTTCAACCAGCAGATAAGATTTTTGATAAAACTTTCGAAAACACTCCCTCTTTAGAGCCTGTCAAAGCAGAGGAAGATGAGATTTTATCAGGGCACTGGACCCAAAAAGAGGAAATGCCGGGGCTTTTTGGCATGCACATTTTAATGTTTTTAAAAAAGACTCTAGGAAGCCGTGTCTGCAGAGCTTTAATTTTTCCTATTGCAGCCTGCTATTATCCTTTTGCAGTAAGTGCCAGAAAAGCTTCCAGGAACTATGCCAAAAACCTCAAAGAATTTGCCATTGCAAAAGGGATAAAAGTCCCTAAGGTCAACACTTATCTTCACATAGTCCATTTTGCCCGGGCTTTGCTTGATAAAATCGATGCCTGGCAGGGTAAGCTTAAGGTAGGAGTGGACCTTTATTACCAAGACAGCACCAGGGAGCTTATTGACAGGATCTGTGATACGAAAAAAGGCTGCGTGGTCTTAACTTCCCATCTTGGCAACATTGATGCCTGCAGGGCCTTAATTGAGCAGCACCGGGATATTGTTTTAAACGCCGTGGTCTTTGAGGGTAATGCCAAAACCTTCTCCAGGGTAATGGCAGAATTTGCACCTAAATCGCGCCTTAATCTCATTGATGCAGGCAGTATGGGCCCTGATACTGCCATGCTGCTCTCCCAAAGACTGCAAGAAGGCCAGTGGCTTGCTATAGCCTGTGACCGCCTGTCGGTAAATTCTGTTAAACAAGGCAGTCACAGAACTCTTAAGGCTTTATTTCTTGGGAAAAAGGCCCTCTTTCCTGCAGGTCCTTTTGTAA
>CAYNSI010000133.1:0-6172 GCA_964399665.1 uncultured Enterobacterales bacterium
GTTGTGAAAAGACGCGCTTCAGCGCCTCAGTCATGCGGCTTTGCTCGGCTATCTGCCCCAGCGCATAGGCGGCTCCGGCATGAAGAGGCCTGCCCTTAAAGCGGCGCAGGAAGGCGGCCAGCTCTCTTGGTGTAAGCTGTGTCAGATCTTGAGCCTCGATCTTATCTTGCAGCACCTCTTCGAGCTTGTCGCTTTCAACCTCGACGCGCTTGGTGATGGTCCATTGTTTACCCTTGTGCTCAACGACAAAGTCCTCTATCCAAGGATTTTTCGATATGAAGGCCTGATTAAAGCGCACAATGCCATCCTTTTGAAAATTCTTGATGACCCCTACGGCGCGGCTGCCAGAACGGCAGGACCGCTTCTTCTCTGGGTCCCACGCGTTTTTATAGATATAAACCTTGTACTCTCCCTTAAGACTCGGGCTAATCAGCATGGGCGGCAATTCACCTATTTGCAATACGGGGATCTCAAGTGCGGACATAGTCAATAGCTCCTTTTTACAAGATTCGTTATCCAACGAATCTATGATAACATTTTCAAATGGCCTAAGCAAGTAATTTAAAAATTTTTAAAATCAGAGCTATCTATAACGACAGAATTCAGGAAATCTGCTGTCCCTTACAACAGCAGATCCTCACCACTAAAGAAGATCTTTTATGTATTTTCGCAAGGCAGATCTCCACTTATAGATCTGCCTTAAAGTCCCTCTGACTTTCCTTAAAAAGGTTAGGAGGGCTAAATCTTCTCGCGAATACGGGCTGCCTTGCCGGTTCTGCCTCTTAAATAGTAAAGCTTTGCCCTGCGGACATCACCGCGGCGGGTTACCTTAATGGATGAAATTAAGGGGGAGTGGGTCTGAAAGACACGTTCCACGCCCTCGCCCGAGGACATCTTGCGGACGGTAAAAGAAGAATTCAAGCCGCGGTTGCGCTTGGCAATCACATTACCTTCAAAAGCCTGAAGACGACTCTTGTCACCTTCAACAACCCTGACCTCTACGCGGACGGTATCACCGGGATTGAAAACCGGTATGTCAGTGCGGATCTGCTCTTTTTCAAGCTGTTCAATAATCGGATGGCTGGCCATAATATTACCTACCTAATAAATTTTGTTAAACCTTATCCTTAAGATCATGACTTTTAAAATACTCATCAAGGAGCATTTTCTCTTCATCAGTCATGTCCCTTGACTCAAGCAGATCCGGCCTGCGCTCATAAGTACGGCCAAGAGCCTGCATCAGTCTCCACTTTCGGATCTTCGCGTGATCGCCGCTTATTAAAACCTGCGGCACACTCATCCCATAGATCTCCTCAGGACGGGTGTACTGGGGAAAATGCAGCAATCCCTCCGCGAAAGTATCCTTTTTAGCATTGCTAATGTCACCGAGAACCCCCGGCACCATTCTGGATACCGAATCGATGACACACATGGCAGGCAGTTCACCTCCTGAAAGCACGTAGTCACCAATCGAAACTTCCAGATCAACTTCTTTTTCAAGCACGCGCTCATCAATACCCTCGTATCTTCCCGATACGATGATCATCGAGCCCCAATCATGGAATGCAGTGACTAATGAGTGCTTAAGGGGCACGCCTTGAGGAGACATGCAGACAACCCTTGTTCCCGAAGGAGCCTCAGCCCTTGCTGCCTGTATGGCATCACAAAGCGGCTGCACCTTCATAAGCATCCCGGGACCTCCGCCGTAAGGCTTGTCGTCCACGGTCTGATATCTGTCATGGGTGTAATCCCTGGGATTGTAGGCATGAACTTCAATCAGTCCATTTGCCACCGCCCTTCCGGTCACACCTGATTTAGTGACAGCATCAAACATTTCCGGGAACAGCGAGATTACTCCGAACCACATGATCAGTAATCTTCGCCCCACTCAACCCATATTGTGCGTGCCTTAAGATCCACGGCAGTCACAATCGGGCCTCTTACAAAGGGTATCAGTCTTTCCCGACCTTTACCCCCGGTATTATAGTCAGAGGGGGACACCACCAGTAAAGGCGCGGCCCCTTGATCCACAATTCTCGACACCAGGCCGAGCACGACATCATTAAGACCTATAACCGTGCATCCTTCAAGATCGCACAGATAAAACTCATCTTCCGATGTCGGGGGCAAGCTTGAACGCTTGATCCCTATTTCACAACCTGCAAAAAGCGCTGCATCCTCTCTTGTGTCAGCCTCACGCAGCTTAACAATAAAGCCGTCTGCATGCCTTTGCCAGGTTTCAACCTGAACTTCCCGCCAGTTTTCCCCATGCTTTGAAAGAAACCACGGCGAATAATCAAATATATTTTCAGGCTGTTGCGTATAGGACTTTACTTTTAAAAAGCCCTTTATTCCAAAAACCGCCCCAAGCCGGCCCATGGAACGTGGTAAATCATCTGCCATAAGCAGATTTTATCAGGCCTGTGCCTCTGCAGGAGATTCACTCTCAGCAGGAGCAGCCTCAGCAGCCGCTGCTTCCTGTGCCGCAGCTTCAGCCTCTGCTGCTGCCTTGGCAGCTTTAGCCTCTTCCTTTGCCTTCTTTCGGGCCTCTGCTTTTTCAGCACGCAATGCCGCAGCAGCCTCGGCACCCATCTCATTTTCCTTGATGAGATACTTGATCCGATCAGATGCCTGTGCTCCCTGGGAAAGCCAGTAGTTGACGCGTTCTAAGTCCATGCGCAAACGTACTTCCTGCCCGCGGGCAATAGGATTGAAAAAACCCAGCTTCTCAATAAAGCGGCCGGTTGCAGCAAAACGTGAATCAGCTGCAACAATATGATAGAAGGGACGCTTCTTGGCGCCCAAACGACGTAAACGAATGACTACCATTTCGGTAAGTACCTATAATTCTAACGGCAGGGCCACACGGCCACTGCATGGATAACAACAGTCGTGCTATTCTACACATTTTTAGGTTTCTTGCAAGCACAAATTGGCGCCTTTAGTTGGTTACGCGGCAAAAATTACCCGAAGGCTGCGCACCCAAAAGTGCTTACGGTTAGAAGACTTCCTGTCAACAAACTTCATGATATTAGAAGGCAAGCACAGGCGCAGGAGGCAATCAGCCTGCCGCTTGCTCATTCTGCAAGATTGAATCACACAGACATTTACACAAGAGCTTGGGATCGTAGCCTAAAATCCTCGTGCTCCTCGATACAGTGATGCTCTTATCTTTTTTACTTAGCTCACGTTGGGCAGCAAGGGCAGTGTTCAAGGCAATTTTATTTAACAGCAGGCTGTTCCTGATATAGTTGCGATTCTTTGCTCTCATCATATCCTGCCCAAAGATTACATCGAGTATGTGGTGCTGTAAATGCCTGCAATCCCAATGCTGACCGATTACATCAAGACCATACTGAGCAATATTAGGATCATCGAAGTCAAGCGAGCTGATGTAGTACCTGACGTTGTGCTGTTTATCGCTGCCATTTTGTTTATCATGACAGCTGGTGAGCGCAAAGAAGATGGTACGGCTGTCTTCTGCCCACTGTCCTAAAATTCTTTTAGGAATGACGCTTGAGGGGAGTGCAATAACAGTACGAGCTTCAATTTTGTCCTGCCCCCTCTCCGATTCAGACTGGGCATAGACGGCCAGATCATCGAGAAGCTGCTCTTTTTCAAAAGCTTCACAGATCCCCTGTTGCAACTTTTTTCTGTTATCTTTAACTTCCAGGCAATAGTCACCTTCAGCGTCGATAACAGCTTTGGCTTCTGCCTGAGTAATATTGAGAGTATCACCGGCTGCGATGCTGCCATCAAGAGAGAACAAAGACAAGAGGCGGATGATATCTTTGTTTCCACTTGCTTTATCGTAAACCTCATCCCTGGTCAAAGATAAGTTATTGGTCTTATCAAAAAGAGTAACACAGTACTGATATTGGCAGGCGCGATATTCCTCAGGACTTTTTTGTCCCTCCTTAACATCATGGATAACCTCACTTTGGGTCTTGCTGTCGCCTGCAGTAACTCTTATACCATTAGCAGGGATGTGGTCAGCTATATCTTGGCACATGGCAATGAGAAAGTCATGCAATTGACAGAATTTAACGGTCTTGAGCAAGCGCAGGATGGTATCGTGTGACATGCTGCCGCAGGTTCTAAATCCCGGGATTAAATCAGCAAGTATCTTCTTTCTATATTTGATGTAATCGGAAGCTTCCGTACTGCAGTTGGCACCTGAGGTCCACGCAAAAATAATAGCAAACAGTGCCGGGTAAAGCGGGTAAGTGCACCGGTCCTGCACTCTGCTATCAGATTCATGCATCTCATCCATTAAATTTGTAAATGCCACATTAAAAGTCCCTGACAAATATCAAGTAAGTTTTTGGTACTTAAGCATCAATTAGATGCTTAAGCCCTTAAATTCAAGATGGTACCTTCCTTTAGTGTCTTTTATTAAAACCGCCGCCTAAAATACCTGCCATACCACCGCCTGCGGGCATTCCGCCCATGGCGCCTCCCATCATGCCCCTTACGGCTCCCATCATACCTTTCATGCCGCCGCGGCCTGCTTTTTTCATCATATATCTTAGGGTATCAAACTGCTTGAGAAGCTGATTGACCTCCTGGATGGAAACCCCGGCTCCCATGGCAATTCTTCTTTTGCGGGATCCTTTGATGATTTCAGGCTTACGCCTTTCTTTAGGGGTCATGGAATACACTATGGCCTCAAGATGAGCAAGCTTTTTGTCATTGACCTTATCTTTCATAAGATCTCCCATGCCGCTCATGCCAGGAAGTTTATCCAATAAGGATGAGACACCTCCCATCCTTTTCATCTGCTGCAAGTTGGCCAAAAAATCTTCCATAGTAATGGCCTGCCCCTTTTTTACCTTGTCCTGAAGGTACTTTGCCTTGGCAGCATCGACACTGCGGTTTAATTGTTCAATAAGGGACAGGAGATCTCCCATATCCAGGATCCGTGAAGCAATACGATCCGGGTAAAAAGGTTCCAGGGGCTCTATTTTCTCCCCCATGCCGATAAACTTAATGGGGCATCCTGTGATCTCCTTTACCGACAGGGCGGCACCGCCTCTGGCATCACCATCTGCCTTGGTTAAGATAACGGACGTTAAATTAAGGGCATCTCCAAAGGCTTTGGCCGTATTGGCAGCGTCCTGTCCTGTCATGGCATCGACTACAAACATAGTCTCAATGGGGCTTACAATGTCGCTTAACTCCCTGACCTCCTTCATCATAGCCTCATCTACTGCAAGGCGCCCTGCAGTATCAACTATGAGCACCTCGTAGTAGCGTTTTTTAGCCTCTTGAAGGGCATCGCGGGCTATCTGCTGGGGAGTGCTAGTAGGATCGGAAGGGAAGACCTCAACTTCAATTTGTTTTCCCAGGGTTTTGAGTTGTTCAATGGCTGCAGGCCGATAGGTATCAACGGATACAAGCAGGACCTTTTTCTTTTCCCTTTCCTTTAGGTACATGGCAAGCTTGGCAGCCGAAGTGGTTTTACCTGCGCCCTGGAGTCCTGCAAGCAGAATAACTGCAGGAGGCTGGGTGGCAAGATTAACATTGCTTACCTCCCCTCCCATGGTGTTAACCAGCTCCTGGTAGACAATATGGATAAACTGCTGCCCAGGAGTCAGGGACAGGGCTACTTCCCTGCCAAGAGCCGATTCCCTGACACGTTCAATAAAGCTTCTTACCACAGGAAGAGCCACATCTGCCTCCAAAAGGGCGGTTCTGACTTCTCTTAGGGTATCTTTGATATTGTCTTCAGTGATGCGGCCTTTACCGCTTAAATTTTTGAGGGTGCGGTTTAATCTTTCGGCTAAATTATCAAACATAGGCTTAAGTCTCTTCTAAAACTTAAGCGCCATTATAAAACAAAAGGAGTTTTTTCTTAGAAGCTGCTACAGCTTCCGATTCTAACAATGATTAAGCTTGTGATGCTAATTTGACTGAAATTTTGGTCTTTTGCAGGAGATCTTTTGCGATGGCGTCTCCTATCTTGAGGTTCATCAGTCTTTAAGCTTGGCAAGCTCTTTTTCGGTTAAAGACAGCTCTTCTAAGCGCACGACCTCCCGCAGCTGCGAAGGCGAACAGTTTTTACCCCTGAGCGCCTCATTGACGATCACCATAACGCAGGGGACAATGGTAAGAGGTTCAATCAAATCGGCGTATTTGCGATCTAAAAACTGTGCTTTGCCTTCCTCAAAGG
>CAYNSI010000134.1:0-6098 GCA_964399665.1 uncultured Enterobacterales bacterium
AAAAAGCTTCTTGACAGCCAGGATATGGAAGGGCTTGCCATCAGGCTTTCTGCCACCAATGCGGGAACTCCCGGCGTTGAGTGCGGTATTCTTTACTGTCCCAAAGAATACATTACCGCCAATGATGAACACTTTCAGATGGACGGCTTTGAGATCGTTATTGACAGCGGGGTAAGTGAATATCTTGACGAGTCGGTAATTGACCTGGACAGTGACGATAAGGGTGAGGATATTTTAACCTTTCATGCCCCCAATCTTAAAAAATCCCCGCTGCCTGCAGATGCTTCCTTAAAAGATCGCCTGGCCTTGTTTTTTGAAAGATCCGTCAACCCTGAGCTCGCTGCCCATGGCGGTTATGTGGAACTTGTTGATGCGACAGAAGACGGAGTGGTAAAAGTGCGCTTTGCAGGAGGCTGCAACGGCTGTTCCATGGTGGGACTGACCTTGTCTGAAGGGATCCAGGGACAGCTTAACCGCGCCTTCCCGGGACTTATAAAAGAGCTGATTGATGTGACAGAACATGTCAAATCCGAGGAAAGCTACGCCTAGGATCTTGGGCACTAAAACTTGAACTTGAAACTATTCTTTGG
Organism: uncultured Enterobacterales bacterium; assembly: GCA_964399665.1. GTDB lineage: Bacteria > Pseudomonadota > Gammaproteobacteria > Enterobacterales > Succinivibrionaceae > Avisuccinivibrio_A. The sequence goes on from CAYNSI010000134.1 coordinate 591, forward strand.
TAAGGGCCCGTGACAGCAGGGCACGTGCCGCACCCATGCCGCTGCGGCCCTCATAGAGCACTCCGTAAAGCTCATGGCAGATGGGCATGGAAACTCCCATTCTGTCTGCGATGAGATTCACCACTCTGGTCATGTCATAGCCTTCAACTACCTGGCTTATCTGATGTAAGGCCTCCGATACCGATATCCCCCTGCCCAGACTGAAACCAAAACGGCGGTTGCGGGACTGATCATCAGTGCAGGTTAACACCAGATCTCCTAAGCCTGAAAGCCCCATAAAACTGTGCTCGGTGGCGCCCATGGCAACACCCAAGCGGATCATTTCGGCAAGCCCCCTGGTAATAAGGGCAGTTCTGGAATTTGCTCCATATCCCAAGCCGTCTGACATCCCTGCTGCAATGGCAATGATATTTTTTACGGCACCGCCTAACTGCAGACCGATTAAATCATGACTTTCATAAATTCTAAAAGTTGGGCTATGCATGAGACCTGCCCAAAAGGCACAGTAGTCCCGAGAAGTTCCGGCAACGGCAATGGCAGTAGGAAGCCCTCTTGCAAGCTCCCCAGCAAAAGTAGGCCCTGAGAAGGCAGCATACTCCATACCTTCAGGGAGTATCTTTTTTGCAACATTGCTTAAAAGGTCTCCTGATTGATCAAGTCCCTTGGTAGCCCACGCGATCCTGTGTTTCGGGGTAATAAGCCCCTTGATGTTTTGCAAAACCTCAGCAAAGCTGTGACTTGGTACTACGACAAGAATATTGGATGAATGCTCAAGGGCCTCATTGAAGCTTGAGGTCACTTTAAGAAGCGGCGGGAAAGCAATACCGGGAAGATAGGAGGAATTTTCCTTATCTAAAGTCAAAGCCCGTGCAGCTTTTGGGTCTTTTGCAAAAAGCAGTGTCCTGCAGCCGTTGGCAGCAGAAGATATCGCAAGCGCAGTACCATACGATCCTGCGCCTATTACCGTAAGTGACTTTTCAGGCACTTTTGCAATTAAGCCTGGGGCTTCTCCTCATCATTGGCTGCCTGCTGGGCCTGGGCCTGAGCCTGTGTCTGCTGCCTTTTGGCCCTGTAGATCCCCTCAAAATTGATAGGAGCTAAGGTAAGCGGCGGGAACCCTGCACGCATAATAAGGCTTGAGACAAACTCGCGTACATAAGGATAAATAACCGTGGGTGCCGAGATATTCAACAAAGGATCCAAAGCCTGCTCGGGAACATTGCTGGTAATGAAGACTGCCCCCTGGTTTACCTCACAGATAAAGGCCGTAGTACCGTTGGAATTGCAAGTAACCGTAACCCTTAAGGTAACTTCATGTGAGTCATTGGGCAGCTTTACTATCTTGGTATCAAATGCCACCTTGACTTCTGGATTCCACTGCTGAGTAAAACAGGCAGGGCTGCCGGGAGTCTCAATGGAGGAATCCTTGGCATAAATTCTAACCAGCTCAAACCTGGGTCGATTAGACTGATCATTATTACCCTGAGCCTGTGGATTCTGAGCATTTGCATTGTTTGTATTATCTGCATTATTTGTATTATCAGTCATGATGGTTTCCTAATTATTTTTAAAAATTCTATTTTTTGGTAGTCAGCGGCAGGTTTTGATTGGACCATTCCACAATGCCGCCATCGAGGATGAAGACGTTGTCAAAACCTTCTTTTTTCAAGATCTTGGCACAATTGAAACAATCGGTATCATATTTGTCCTTGCCCACCAGGATTACCGGGCAGTCTTTACTCCGCTCAATGCGGGAAATACGGCCGCCTTTAATATCTACTGCCGCAAGATTTACGGAGTTTGCAATATGCCCCTGGGAAAAGCGCTCTATGGTCCGAACGTCCACAAAGATCCCTTGCCCCTTATTGACCATCACTACTGCAGCATTGGCAGTTGTCTTCTTAACACGGGCTGTTAACAGCCGAAACTGGATGGCAATAAGCAACACCAGCACCACCACCCACGCCCCGCTCATAAAAATATGACGGGCACCAAACGCTAGCAGTTCATTTGCAAACTCAGCAGAGAAAAACTCAGCCACAATTCACCTCGGAATCAAATGTCCCCAAAAAGGCCATTTCTTATCAGTCCGCGAATTTTATCACACTTGCAAACTCAATTTATCAACAACAATACTCCTTTCCTTTCCCTTCTTAACTTGCCGGCAGTTCGATGACACCCCGGAGCCTTTAAAATATCTCCAATGACGTCTTATCAAAACCTAAAACTGCTAAAATGTGAGCTTATTTTCAATCAACCAAGCGAGATCACCTTAATATGTCAACCAAAAAAACTCTGGCCCTTATCATTCTTGATGGTTGGGGTGACAATAAAGATACCGAATTTAATGCCGTAGCCAATGCTAAAACCCCGAATTTGGATAAGTTGTGCCAAAAATATGCGAACACCGACATTTTATCCTCAGGCAATGATGTGGGTCTTCCTGATGGACAGATGGGCAACTCCGAGGTAGGACACACCAATATAGGAGCTGGGCGTGTCGTTTACCAGGAATTAACCAGAATCACTAAATCCATTGATGACAAAGACTTTTTTAATAACAAAGTACTCTGTGATGCCGTAGATAAAGCAGTAAAAGCAGGCAAGGCGGTGCATATCATGGGGCTGATGTCACCCGGGGGCGTACACAGCCACGAAAAACATATTATGGCCATGCTCAGGATGGCAGCAGGGCGTGGGGCAGACAAACTTTACTTCCATGCCTTTTTGGACGGCCGTGATGTCCCGCCGCGTTCTGCCATGGAGGATATTAAGCTTTTTGAAGATCTGTTTAAAGAGCTTGGCGCAGGTCGCTTTGCCTCGATCACAGGACGCTACTATGCCATGGACCGGGATAACCGCTGGGACAGGGTCGAGCAGGCCTATAATGTTATCTCCCTTGGATTAAGCGAATTTGAAAGTTTCAACAGTGCCCAAGATGCTCTTCAGGCAGCCTATGATCGCGGGGAAAATGATGAGTTTGTCAAGCCTTCTGTAATAGGTCAGAAGGCTCCCTTACAAGATGGCGACTCGCTTATTTTCATGAATTTTCGCGCCGACCGTGCCAGGGAGATCACAAGGGCCTTTGTCAACGCAGATTTTGATGGCTTTAAGCGCAAAGCTGTCCTAAAACTTGCAGATTTTGTGATGCTGACCCAGTATGCTGCCGACATTAAGACAGCCTGTGCCTATCCTCCTGAGGATCTTAAAAACACCTTAGGAGAGTGGCTTGCAATGCACAATAAGACCCAGCTTCGCATTTCCGAAACCGAAAAGTACGCCCACGTTACCTTCTTCTTCAACGGCGGAGTTGAAACCGTGTTTCCAGGTGAGGATCGTATTCTCGTCCCCTCCCCTAAGGTTGCTACCTATGATCTGCAGCCTGAAATGAGTTCAACAGAGCTTACCGACAAGCTTTGCGAAGCCATTGAATCAGGCAAATACGATGTAATCATCTGCAATTACCCCAATGGTGATATGGTAGGTCACACCGGAGTTTATGAGGCAGCCATAAAAGCCTGTGAGGCAGTGGATCACTGCATCGGCAGGGTGGTTGAATCCCTGAAAAAAATCGGAGGGGAATGCCTTATTACAGCCGATCACGGCAATGCCGAAAAAATGCGGGATCCTGTCACGGGACAGCCCCACACCGCCCACACCAATCTCCCCGTGCCCTTTATCTATGTAGGACGCGATGCTGTCATGAGAGAAGGCGGGCGCCTGTGTGATATTGCACCTACCATGCTCTATCTTATGGGCATGAAAATCCCGGAGGAAATGACGGGAAAGTCCATTATTACCCTGAAGTAACCCTAATACCTCCCCGCTCCCCAAAGCACGCCTTTGCCTTGGGGCGCCCTGCCTTAGGAGCCCTGGGAGGACTGCTCTGTCCCTGATACCGTAAGATCGGGGATCAGGATGGATCCAGACTGGATCCTGGTACGGGGATCTCGGTCATTGCCAAGCAGGGCAATATTAAGGAACATTTCCCTAAGATTTCCTGCCACGGTAATTTCCTCGACAGGATGAACCTTGGTGCCGTTTTTAAAATAATAGCCCAACGCCCCGCGGGAATAGTTGCCACTTACAAGATCCACCCCCTGCCCCATAAGATCGGTGATAACAAGACCTTCACCGGCCTCTTTTAAGAGATCTTCAAAATCCCTGACGTAAGACTCTTTGGCATTGACAAAAAGATTGCCTACTCCTCCTGCATGCCCATTGGATCTTTGTCCTAACTTGCGCCCCGTGTAGGTTGATAAAAGATACATATCAAGGATGCCGTCTTTTATGATGTCATTTTCCCTGACTCTTACCCCTTCTAAATCGAAGTTAAATGACCCAAGGCCCTTGATTACGAAAGGATCTTCGTGCAAAGTCACAAAAGAAGGCAGGATTTTCTCACCTAATTTATCTGCCAAAAAAGTTGCCTTGCGATAAACAGCACTTCCTGAAACAGCACTTAGAAGATGGCCCCACAATGATAAGGCAGCCTGCTTTGAGAAGATGACATTACATCTTTTTGTGGCACACTTTACTGCCCCAAGTTTTGCCCTGGTGCGCTCTAATGCCTCCTCACAGACTGTTTCAACAGGCCACAGCCCCTTTTCATCGCGGGAGATGGTATAGCCATACCCTCGCTGCATCCTGCCGTCTTTTTCCCCTATCAAAGTCATGGAATTGTAATAACAGGTGCCGGCAGTGCTTTTAAGAAAACCGTGGGAATTGCCAAGCACCCTTACATTTAAAATACTCTCACAGTCAGCCCCATCAGTATCCTTGATATCAGTTCCCGTGTAAGAAAGAGCCAATTTTTCCAAATCTGAAGCTCTTTTGAGGGCCGGTGCAGGATCTTCAAAAATGTCATACAAAAGCTTGAGATCTTTTTCTTCAGTGCAAAGCAGATCCTGGTCAGCAATTCCAGCGCAGGGATCTTTATCTGCATAGGATGCAATGCTCAAAGCCGCCTCAACGGTATCATTTAAAGCCGCAGCACTAAAATCGGTTGTAGAGGCAGATCCCCTGCGCCCGTCTTTGTAAACAATTACCTCCATGCCTGAAGACTTGTTAAACTCAATATTTTCAACTTCACCATGGCGGGTTGATACATCAAGGCCCAAAGTCCCTTCAATTACCACTTCACATTCTAAAGCACCGCCTTTTTTGGCAAGTGCCAAAGCCTTCTCTGCCTGCTCTTTGAAGTTCTTTTCAAGTTTTGTTACTTCATCTGCAAAAGACATAAAACTCCCCTGCTGCCCTTAAAAAACCATATCTTAAGGTAAGGATCCCAGACCCTTACAGGCTCTTAAAACAATAAAACAAATACGACTTACGATTCTAACAATGATTAAGCTTATACCGCTAATTTGTCTGAGATTTTGGCAGCAGATCTTATTAGAAGGCGGCTCTTATCTTTAGGAACATCCACCTTTAAGCTTATCAAGCTGGTCTTGAGTTAAAGACAGCTCTTCTAAGATCACGACCTCGCGCATAGGCGAAGACGCACTG
>CAYNSI010000135.1:0-2212 GCA_964399665.1 uncultured Enterobacterales bacterium
TTTTTAGCCTCCATATAAGCCAGCTCAAGCTGCTGCATTGCTTGCTGTGTCTCTGATGCTGGTGTCGGAAGGAATCGCACCCGCCGTTGACCGTACTTATCAACTTCTAAAATCGCGTTGTCTTCGGTTTTGTAGCGTCCGCCATATTCAGATCCGGCCATAGAGAGCATTGTTGCGTGAAGCTGCAGAATATCGCTTTCGCGAAAATCCAGGTGTTCATGGTATGAGTGGATTATATTCAGCGCGTCTTTATATCCTGCTATCTCTGCCTCGTTATGGTTGAGCGGAGCGCTGTTTTGATTGACGATGGCGAGGATGCGCTCGTCGCTGGTAACTATTCCCTCGATTGCGTTGGAGCTTTTGACCGATTGCACCTTAGCAATTGATTGCAGCTTTGTAAAAATCTGTTGGTGCACCTCAATGCGAGTACTGGTCTTAGTCTTCAGCGTCACGATGGCAGCTATCAGATTCACTATGCTTGCGGGCAATAATCCGTCGCGCAAAAAAGAATAATCAAAGTCTTTCATGATCCCGCTTCCTTTGGTTTATCTGCATATATTTTACGTTATTATATGCAGACTAGAGCCTTTATCTGCATATATTTACATATGTTTATATGCAGAAAAATTCAAACAACTCAAGCTGAGACGCGAGGCAAGGACTATTATAGTGTTTGCCTAAGAACGTTTAGCAAATATGAAACAATCGCACATGCCAGGTAATCGACAAGATCCGCTGTCTGTTCGAAACGGATGCTGTTTTTTGTCATTCGCTCCATTCAACAAAAGCAGGGTCTTGTCAAAATCACCTGAAACGCATTAACTGTGACGGATTTCATCATAATTACGAATTTCACTTAAGTAGAAATTACACTTAAGAAGTGCAGCACACCAAATTAGGTGATGTAAGTTCAGTACTACATGCTAACATGAACACAATTTAAGAATTTAGGCGCATTACAAATGAGAGATTAGCGCAAAAAGCCATTGAAAGGAGGAAAAAGAGCTTCTAAGATAAGCTGCCAAACAATAAAAGTGCAGAGAGATTGCGAAAGCTTTTTCTATGTTATGCAGAACTTATCAAAGAATTTACTTTATCTAAAAAGAAAGTGCCTAAACTTAAACAAAAAAAGAGCCTTTAATTAACACTGTTATAGCCTTTTTAAGGCATAACCTTTTAGGTTAATAACAGGGGTATCAAAGCCCTTATCTTTTAATAAATGCAGGTATTTTTCCTTATCTTTTAGATAGTGGCTCCACCCCCCCCTCGCTATTACTATCTTATTGATATTAATCATAGAATTTATCTTTTCTTGTTGAGAATACGATGGCAAATTTCCATGTAGAAGATCGACAATATTGGCATTAAACAATTTTGTTATTTCTTTTATAAGCCTGTCATAACTTGTCGCTAATGTGTCGCTTAAAATATCATCTTTTACTTCTTGCTGCAATAAAATATCTCCAGTGTCCAATCCATAATCTATATAATGGATCGTCACCCCCTTTGGAGTGTCTTCCAAATAGCTCCACAAATTTGGATCTGCCCCTCTATTATAAGGGAGAAGGGAGATATGCAAATTTATAATTTTATGGTGAAATAAATCTACAATATCTGGTGTTATTATGTATCTATAACCAAAGCTTATAATAAAGTCATATGCAGTTACTTCATCAGCAGTTATTCTATCGCAGGAAATAGTAAAGCTATGTCCATGTTTGATGACAGTATCAGTTATAAGACATGACTTTTCACCTAAAAGAAGTATTTTCATTTTTCCTACCTTAAACTTTATTATAGTAGGTGCTTATCATTTACCAGAAGCATTTAGCAAGGTATTGCAATTATCACATAATAACTTTGAAGTTTTATTAGAAGTGTGATTATCCATCTCAATTTCAAGATGGCCATCGTCTGTGAGGATACTCTACTCCCAACCTGCTTGATCTTACACTAAATCTTTTACAAATTTTCCACTAATTCTTTAACAATCCACCATTCCGGGAAGGGGCCGGCTCAAGCGGCGCTAAATGGGAAGCAATGTATGAATATCTGAAAGATACCCTTCCCAAGGCAAAACTCTTGAGCAGCAGAAGCGGAGGTTGGGTAATATTCTTGTGGAAATGAAAGGATCGGGGATTATTCCCAAAAGGGTAGACTTTGGTATATACAAAATAGTCGTAAATCCTAAATCATCTCAATTACGACTAAA
>CAYNSI010000135.1:2312-6096 GCA_964399665.1 uncultured Enterobacterales bacterium
CAATTACGACTAAAATAGGCCTTGTGTTAGTGCGTATGTAAAATTTGTAGAATGGTGCTATATGAGATCAAAAAAATTTTTTGCGTGCGGATCTTCCCGCAATTCTACAGGTTACGCTGTTTTTCTAGAAAAGGCTTGAAATGACCTGTTTAGTTGACTCCCACTGTCATTTATCCTCGCTTTCCCTGAAGGGAAAGTATGGGGCTACTCTTGAGGAATTTTACCTAAGAGCCCGCCATGCCGGGGTAACCCACTTTCTTTGTGTTGCCTGTACCCCGGACGAGCATAAAATCATGCTTGAGAAGATTTCAGGTTTTGAAAATATCTTTACTTCCTGCGGGGTTCATCCTCTGAATTTGCAGGAGGCAGGGGACTGGACTGAAAAAGAGCTGATATCCTGCCTTAAGGTCCCGTCAACTATAGCTCTTGGTGAAACAGGGCTTGACTATCACTATGCAAAGGATTCGGCTTTTTTGCAGCAGGACTCCTTTGCCCGTCAAATTGCCCTGGCCTTGGAATTGAAGCTTCCTTTAATTATCCATACCAGGGAAGCTAAAAAAGACACCATATCTTTAATGCAGGAGCACAATGCCATTGATGCAGGCGGGGTTATGCACTGCTTTTGCGAAGATAAGGATATGGCCAAAAAATGTCTTGATATGGGGTTTTATATTTCCTTTTCCGGCATTGTCACCTTTAAGGCAGGGGATAATGTCAGAGAGGCAGCCTCCTATGTGCCTGTAGATAGGATGCTGGTGGAAACCGACTGCCCGTATCTTGCCCCAGTGCCTGTAAGAGGCGTGGAAAATGAGCCTGCTTTTGTGCGTTATACCCTGGAGTTCTTGGCAGATCTTAAGGGCTTAACCCCTGGTGAGCTTGCGGATATTACTTCAAAAAACTTCAGTGATCTTTTTGCAGTAACCTTAAATGAACCTCAGCCTGTAAAGGATTACCCAGTAGTATCCCAAGGCAGGCTTGAGCCCATTTTTGATAAAGATTTTTATCCTAAAGCTTAAGGGGCTTAAAGCACAGGTTAAATGCCCCCTAAAAAGTAAGCTTAGGATACGATTTGTCAGGGGGCTTCCTGTCATGGAGCAAGGCGTCAGGTTTTGAATTTATCAATCAGACAGCAGGAGCCTTGATTGAGTAATTGTGGCCTTTTGCTTTTATTCCATGTTGCTTTCGTCATAAATTACTGTCATGCCTTCAAAGAAGGATATAAAGAGCTCTTTGAGACTTTCGGGTTCCTGAAATCCCAAATAATCCTCCGCCGCTCTCATCCATTGATACATGATGGTTTCATCATCATCACCAGCAAAATTAGGCATTACAGGGCGCAGGCCGTCTTCTATAAGCGATCTTGATGCTGCAAGCCAGATGAGCAGGGGCCAATATCTGCCAAAAGGCTGGACTGCTGCGATTCCAAGTACGAGAACCAAAGCCCTGTCAAAAGGATCTGATAAAGACTCTCGGTACGATAAAACCTTCTGCCATTCTGCCTTAGGATCTTTAGGCCCCTTGTATTCAAGGACTTCAGTCTCAAAGTGACTGCCACACTTGATGATGGTACTTTCTTTAGCATTGGGTTCGTAGAGGCAAGTTACCAGGCGCAGATAGAGCTTTTTAAGATCCTCGTAATCAAGCTTGAAGGAGTCGTCTGATGTCAGCTCATCAAGCACATAACTTAGATTTTTAAGCACAATAAGATCATCAAGATAGTTATCCCCGCAAGGCGAGGTTCCATCAAGGACTGAACCAATATCTTCAAACGGCTCTTCTACATCAAACATTGCGCCAAAGGCATTTAATCCTTCATCTTTGATGATTTGATAAAAATCCCCATCTTCCTTGTAGTCAGACAGGGAAAGTTTTTCAGCACTCTCTTTGAGGAACGCCTTGTCCTCTTCTTCAAGAAGAGGGGCTTTTTCAATGAGATCAAAGTTGTAGGAACTTTTTTTTACCTCAGCAGCGTTCATGTCCTGGTCACTCATAAATTACTCCTTAAATCATTGGTGTTGATCCTGCCAAAAGAATACTATCGCATACGGTCAATTTTAGAAAGTACATCTTCAAGATGTTGGGCTGCTGCTTCCTCCTTTTTGATAATTTCTTTGTCTTCTTCAGAAAGGTTAATTTGTTGATCTTTTTCCTGATGCATTTGTTCTGCTACCTGCTTTTTAATGACATCTATAAAGTCCCGTTCTTTAGCTCTGTGCAGGGCATAAGCTCCGATCTTGGTCCTTATCGTAAGCGGTGCTTTGAGGAAGAACAGTACCGACAAGAACATCAGAATACACCCAGACATTAAAAAGATATAGGAAAGGTGCATAAAAGTTGCCATAAGCCCGCCTATAAGCGGTCCTATGGTGCCCCCTATCTGCTGGGCTGAGAATAACAGTCCAAAGACAGTGCCGCGCTGCTCGGGGGAAGTTGCGGTTATGGCTATGGCATTTGCCGACGGGAAGATCCCCGAAAATCCCAGTCCCACTGTAAATTGCAGGATGACAAAGGGTAACAGGGTCGAGGGGATAAATTGGGAGGCAATTAAAATTCCTGCGGCCATAAGAGATATTACCTCAGTGATAAAAAAGCCTTTGCTCTGGCCTGCCCGGCCCCATATGGGGGCCGCCACGGCTCCAGATATTCCTGATAATGAGAACACCAGTCCTGAAATCATCAAAAGATTTTCCTCTGTGCCCCTTAATTCACCTATGTAAATAGTCATAATAGGCTGCAACAGGAGGATCACCATGTTGGTAGCGCCAGTAACAATAAGGAGCATTATTATGGCCCGGTTAGTAAGAAGACTGCGGTAGCCGCCGCCCTTGATCTTTTGGGCAGCTTTTTGGGTTTTGGGCGGCTCCTTAATAAACAACAGGGTTACTATGGTAATAAAAGTTAGAGTCGAGCCGCTTATAAAAAATGAGGTACGCATCCCGAAGGTTTCAGCCAGGACACCTCCAAAAAGCGGCCCTAAAATACCGCCGCAAATATTTGCTGACTGCATGATGCCCATGCAGATCCCCACCCTGTTTTTAGGACAGTAGGCCGACATCAGTGCCAGGGAGGCAGGCCACAGGCCTGCTGCAAAGCCCTGAAGTGCTCTTACGAGCAGAAGCTGTATGGGAGTTGTCACTAACCCGCTTAAAAAATAGGCCAGGGCAATAAGGGAACTTGAGCGCAGAAGCATGATCTTTTTGCCACGGGAGTCCGAAAGTTTACCCCATATAGGTGCCATTACTGCGCAGACTGCAAAGGAGATTGCAAAGATAGCACCGGTCCAGATACTTACGGTATCAGGATCGGCATGAAGTTCAAATTTTAAGTACAGGGGCAGGAAGGGGACCAGCATGGTATAGCTTGCAGACATCAACACCACATTGCAGGTTACGATTCCAAGAATAACCTTCCAGTTCATAAGACCCTTAAAAATTCTCAATTTTTTACACAAAATAGGATTGTAAGCAATAATCAGGATGTAAGATCCTGCAGGACAAATTATTAGTGCTCAGCCAAAACTTAACAACCGTAAAGTACAGGATAGGCTGATAGGCTCTTACAGGTTTATCTCATACAACCCCGTACCTGCTTTTTAACTCTTAATGCCCCGAATTTCAATAAAAGGATAAAAATATTATGCCTCTTGCAGAAAATGAGGTGAGGCAGTAAGCCCCGGCTGCCGTAAGCTGCCCTTGTGAGACTTATGTTGAATTCAACATAATGAAGCAGGCAGGATACCGTCAGGGGATTTTAAGTTATCAAGGTTAGTTTATCTTTGCAGCAT
>CAYNSI010000136.1:0-6023 GCA_964399665.1 uncultured Enterobacterales bacterium
CTTCAGCTGCAGTTGCAAGATCATCATCGCATGCCAGTGCCTTTGGTGCCGTACAAAGCGGATACAGTGAGTATGCCACGGGCTCCTCCGTTGATTTAACCTCGGTATCTGCAGCAGCAGGCTTTGCCAAAGGCTTTGAATTTGGTCAGGACATGCTTACTACGGCACTATTCATAGATCTTGGCTATGGTTCATCGGATCTTGAGTTTAACGGCTATAAAACTGATGGTGACCACTATTACTATGGCATAGGTCTGGGAGCCAAATATCAGTTTGCAGGCGGCTTCTTTATCGACGGCTCATTAAGATTCGGCAGGCAGGAAACTGAATTTGACGGCTATATCGGCGGTGAGGATATCGATTATGATACCGACGGCATGTATTTCGGTGCTCATCTGGGGTTAGGCTACAGATTTGCCATAGACGATGGCATGGGATTGACCCCTTATGTCCGCTATACCTTCAGCTGGATGGAAGATGATTCCGTTACCACCGCCAGTGGCAACAGGTATGAGATTGATTCTATAACAGCCCACGGAGTTCAGGCAGGATTGGATTTTGATGTTGCTGTAAGTGAGCTTTTAACCTTAAACCTTGGGGCAGGATATCTTGGGGTATTCAACGGAGATGCTGACGGCAAGCTTGAGAATATCTCGATTGCCTCACCGTCTATTGACGGCGATTCAGGCTTTGTTAAAGTTGGTCTTATCATGGCCCCTCAGGGGTCAGGATTCTCCCTTGACCTTTCTGCAACAGGATATGCAGGCGACAGGCAGGGCGGTATGGGCAGCATAATGCTCAATTACGCTTTCTAAAAGAAGCACTGATAGCACTGTCCTCTAATCCGGGGCAGAGCGTCAAACCCTCTTTTCGTGCCCCTTTCCGGGGCACTTTAGTATCAGATCCACAGGAGTTCAGATTAAGTTCCCGGTGACAAAATCACCGGTCAAGAGTGTGACGCTTTTGGGGCCCGATAGTCCATCAAAAGCTCCAGGGATCATCTATCAGACGGTCAGTTCGGGTGCTTATTACCCCCGGTATGATAGATCCTTCTTTGTCAAAAGCTCCTGCTTCATCACAGAATTGAAAAGTTCTTGTTTGTCGTATGTATACTTGCATGCAAGTGTATACTAGAATACAAGGGTTAAGGTTTCGTCAACCTAACCTTATAAAATGTAAAAAACGGCAAAGGAGTTTTTTCACTATGATGCACATGACTATGCGCTGGTACGGCCCCGACATGGACAGCATTACCTTAAAGCAAATTAAGCAGGTCCCGGGAATGGAGGGAGTAATTACCGCTTTACATGAGATCCCCGCAGGTGAAGTTTGGCCATATGAAAAAATGGCCGAGCGCAAGGCCATAGTGGAAAAAGCAGGCCTGAAGCTTATGGGTATTGAGTCCATTAATGTTCATGAAGACATTAAGTATGGGGCCAAGAACCGTGATGAGCTTATTGATAACTACATAAAGTCCCTTGAGTCTGTCGGTAAATGCGACATTCACATGGTCTGCTACAACTTCATGCCGGTATTTGACTGGACTCGTACTGATCTTGCCCTGCCGCTTCCTGACGGCTCAACCGCCCTGGCCTACGACGGCAGAACTATTGAACATCTAAGCGCAGATGAAATGTTTGATCGCATTGCCGATAATTCAAACGGCTTTGAGATGCCAGGCTGGGAATTAAACCGCAAGGATGAGATCTCCGCTCAAATTAAAAAGTTCCAGGGCATGAGTGGTGATGAATTAAGAAGCAATTTTAAATATTTCCTGGATGCCATTATGCCCACATGTGAGAAGTGGAATATTAAGATGGGTGTGCATCCTGATGATCCTGCCTATGATCTTTTTGGCATTCCCCGCATTACCAAGAGTGAAGAAGACTTAGTCAAGATAGCGGAGCTTAATTCATCCCCCTGCAACGGTTTCTCCCTGTGCTCGGGATCATTGGGATCAAATCCTGCCAATGATATTCCCAAGATCATTAGAAATCCCAAAATAGGCAGAAGAATTCACTTTGCCCACGTCAGAAATGTTCTTTATACAGGAGATCATCAATTCCACGAATCCTCCCATGTGTCTCATACCGGCTCACTGGATCTCTATGAAATTGTCAAAGCCTTGATTGAGATGGGATTCAATGGTCTGATTCGCCCTGATCACGGCCGCGAAATTTGGGATGAAAAGGCAAGACCAGGTTACGGACTTTATGACCGGGCATTGGGGGCAACCTATTTAATAGGCCTTGAGGAGGCTATTCGCAAGGAAAAGGGTATGCCATACCCTGACAATATCAATTCCGTCACTCAGCCCGTGGATGCATGGGACTATTGGCGTGAAGCATAAAGAATAATCATAGGTTGGGAAGCAGTAAAAAAGTTCTTCCCCAAAACGGACAGGCAGGGTGTGGAGCCCAAAGGAAGTTCCCTGCCCTGTAATATCCGTCTGATGCGTCAATAACAAGGCTTAAAAAAAATTAGGAGTAGGTTCTAAATGGCAAAGATCACTTTAGAAGGATTGGTAAAGGATAAGGCGGCATTAGATGCCGCCGGGGTTGAACTTCCCAAATTTGATGTCGGCAAAGTAAAGGAATATACCAGGGAGCATCCGGTTTGGGTGCATATGGGGCCTGGGAATATTTTCAGGGGCTTTATTGCTTCTTTGGCGCAAAGCCTTTTAAATCAGGGAGTTTTAAAATCAGGGATTCAGACTTTATCAAGCTTTGATGGAGCTGCCGCCGAGGAGGTTTGCAGATCTCATGACTACCTTACCATGGAAGTAACCCTGATGCCGGATAGGACCACCTCTCTTAGAGTAATAGGCTCAGTTGCCCGCGGCTATGAGGTAAATGGCACGGTGCCTGCTGATGAGGCAGAGGTGGTAGCAATTTTCCAAAATCCCGAACTGCAGATGATGACATTTACCATTACCGAAAAGGGTTATGCCATAAAAGGAATAGACGGGACTTACATTGAACAGGTTAAACAGGACATTGTAAACGGCCCTGACAACTGCCGCCATGCCATGTCAATTACCGCAGCCCTGCTTCATAAGCGCTATCAGGCAGGAGCTTTGCCCATAGCGGTAGTTTCCATGGATAACTGCTCCCACAATGGTGATACCTTAAGGGATGCTGTTTTAACCATTGCAGGAGCCTGGTTGGAAAAGGGCTTTGTTGATGGAGGCTTTATCGCTTATTTAAGGGATAAAAAGAAGGTGTCCTTCCCTTGCACCATGATAGACAAGATCACCCCCAGGCCTGCACCGGAAATTGCACAACAGCTTAAGGCTATAGGCATAGAAGACATGGATCCTATTAAAACTGACAAGGGATCTTTTATAGCTCCATTTGTGAATGCTGAAAAACCGCAGTATCTGGTAATAGAAGATGAATTCCCTGCCGGACGTCCGCAATTTGAAAAAGCAGGGGTGCTCTTTACCGATAAAGCCGGGGTTAATTTGTGCGAGCGCATGAAGGTTACCACCTGTCTTAATCCTTTACAGACTGCTTTGGCAGTATTCGGCTGTATTTTAGGCTATACCAGGATCTCCGATGAGATGGAAAATCCTGTTTTGGTAAAACTTGTAAATGATCTTGGCTATAAGGAAGGTCTTCCTGTAGTAGATGATCCCAAAATCCTAAGCCCCAGGGACTTTATATCCGAAGTTATTGATCAAAGGCTTCCGAACAAGAGCCTTCCTGATACTCCGCAGCGTATTGTTACCGATACTTCACAAAAGATGGCAGTACGCTTTGGAGAGACTTTAAAAAATTATCGCAAAAAAGGGATAGATACTTCGAAGCTTATCGCTTTGCCTTTGTCAGTGGCAGGATGGCTGCGCTATCTTCTGGCTGTAAATGATGAGGGTAAGCCCTTTGAACTTTCCGATGATCCTTTGATGCCTGAATTAAAAGCGGCTCTTACAGGCATTGAGCTTGGCAACCCCCAAAGCGTAGGGGACAAGTTAAAGGCTATTCTCTCCAACAGCTCCATTTTCGGTTTGGATCTTTATGATGCCGGGATTGGGCCTAAAGTTGAAGAGCTCTTTATTGAGATGATCAAAGGACCAGGTGCGGTAAGGGAGACTATTACCAGACATCTTGAAGGCTAGTGCTTAACTATAAAATTTTGTTGCAGCCTTATTACAATTGAGGATTGATTATGAGGCTGCAGCAGATAAAAAGCTTAAGGAACGTTTCCGGGAACTGCAGATGGCCTCTGATACAAAGTTATCCAAATTTAGATTTCAATATGACCGCCCCATAAGCGGGCAGATTTATCATTTTCTGCGTAATGAAATTACCTCAACGGGGATCATGCCGGGAACGGCGCTTTCGGAAAATGAATTGTCCGCCCATTTTCAGGTATCCCGCCAGCCGGTAAGAGAAGCCTTGATGCGGCTGAGACTTGACGGCCTGTTGAAGGTTATCCCGCAAAGAGGCAGCATAGTACAGAAAATTTCCGTAAGTAATTTAAGGCAGATTTGCTTTGTGCGCTCTGCCATAGAGTGTGCTTCAGTTTCAAATGCCAAAAATTTAAATTCCGATTCTTTTAAGAAGATCATCGTCAAGCTTGGACGCAACATTGAAAAGCAGATCGAGACTATTAAAGATGCTAAGGCAAATGTGACCGCATCTTTTTTAGCTTTGGATGATGAGTTTCACTCGCTCATATGCTCTTTGAGCACCTGTCCTATGGCATGGGAGAATATTCAAGGGGCCAAGCCCCAGATGGATCGCGTCCGTTATCTTTCCATGGGGGGGATCTCTCCTTATGAGGATCTTATCTCTGAACACCAGTCCATCCACGGGGCTTTAACTGAAGGTGACTTTGACAAAGCCGATGAGCTTTTAAGGCATCACCTCTATGAGATTATGCGCACCTATGTTCCAATACGCGAACAGTATGGTCAATGGTTCCTGCCTGAAGAAGAAGATCTCTAGGCAGGAGTGCTCTTTTCACGAAAAGCTGCAAGCTGCCCCGTCTGTGCACAAAGCACAGGGGGAGTATGTCACGCAAAAGGCTCTTGCGGTGTTACGCTTTCACACCACTCATTAGAAGTTTCAGTTCCCGGGACCTCAATGGCAAGATGAGAGAACCATGAGTCCACGGCGGCACCATGCCAGTGTTTTACTTGAGGGGGAATTACCACCACAGTACCCGGGGACAGCATCTGAGGCTCCTTGCCCCATTCCTGGTACCAGCCCCGCCCTGCAGTGCAGATTAAAATCTGGCCGCCTCCTGTTTTGGCATGATGAATGTGCCAGTGATTGCGGCAGCCGGGCTCAAAGGTGACATTGCAGACCGTAAGATTGCCTGCTTTTGCCAAAACCTTAAGGTAGCTTTGTCCGTCAAAATACTTGGAAAAGGCATCATTCTTGGGGCCTACCCCAAAGATATCATTAAAATCCTCACTTATGTTCATGCTCATCTCCCTGCGGTAAGTTTTGCCAGGATTTAAGGTTCCAAGGCCCGATACCCTGTCATGCAAAGATGTTTTTAAGGGCTTCCCTTCATGCAACATCAATGCAGGGTAAAGCGCCTGCCCTTTTAAAAACCTTCAATCTTGCAAAGCTATCCTAAGACTTGGGATCTTAGACTTCAAGAAGACCTCTTAGCCGGGTTTGCTTACAACATATTGATAATTAAAAACTAAAATTTTAGTATGAGAGGATCTTAAAAAAATTTAGGAGTTTTTTACAAAAACTTGGCGAAGGGGTGACATCCCCTTTTTTAAAAAACTTTAAGGAAAGGGCTCTTCAAAGCCTGCTTTTTTATGGTCCCTGTTGCTATATTGTCACTTCGTATGGAAGCTGTGATAGTAAAATGGTGGCCTCAGAATATGAACCACGCCCACCTGCTTTTAGGAGAGCTTTCCCTTTGGGAACAAGCCCTGTTATCAGGGTACTAAATGGCCTAAACCCCGGGCTTTACGGGCAATTTAGGCCTTAAAAGCTTTTATCAGGAGCGTTTTGCAGCTGCAAAGGTACTTTGCATGGAGAATAACATGCTCAATT
>CAYNSI010000137.1:0-6009 GCA_964399665.1 uncultured Enterobacterales bacterium
ATGCTTTTTAAGTGAAGGATCCTAATGGGTTTTTCCTTAACAAAAACTGCATTTCATCATCTCCTGCCCTGAATTTAAGATGCGCCCAATTTACTTAAGTTACGTTAAATGCCGCATAAACTGCAGGAGGCAAAATACACCACTTATCTTAAGGCTTGTATGATCTTTTGGCTGTCAAGTTATAATAGGCTCTTATTTTTATAATAAAACAAGGTAGTTTTATGCGTCTTTACCGTCGACTGTCTGATTTTAAGGGTAGCAGGAGGGGAATTGCACTTGCAATCGGAAATTTTGACGGTTTCCATCAGGGGCATCAGGCTGTGATTGCAGCCATGAAAGAAAGGGCAAAGGCTCTTAATCTTGAAAGTGCGGTAATGATTTTTGAACCGCAGCCCCTTGAGTTTTTCGCAAAAGCAGTACCTTCAAGACTTTATTCTTTAAGGGACAAAATAAGTGCCTTTAAGGGGCAGGATATTGATATCCTTTTTTGTATGCCTTTTAAAGACTCTTTTTCATCTTTAACCCCCAGGGAATTTGTAATTGATCTTCTGGCTCAAAAACTTGGGGTAAAAAGCATTATCGTAGGATCTTTGTTTTCCTTCGGCAAAGGCGGTATTGCAGGAATTGAGGAGCTAAGAGCCATAGCCTCAGAAGCTGAGATTGAGGTTTCAGCCATTTCCGGGGTAGCCTCAGGCGGGATGAGGATCTCCTCGACCCTGATAAGGGCTCTTTTGTATGAAGGCGATTTAAAGGGTGTAGAGACTATGCTTGGTCGTCCTTATTCAATTTCAGGACGGGTGGTAAGAGGCAATAAACTTGGCAGGGCTTTAGGTTTTCCTACCGCCAATGTAAATCTGCACCGCAGGGTGTGCCCTTTAAACGGGGTGTATGCCGTGAGGGTCAATACTCCCTATGGCAGCTTTGGCGGCATGGCAAATGTCGGGGTAAGACCTACCATAGGTGATTTGAAAACCCAAAGTATTCTTGAGGTATACCTCTTTGATTTTGACAAGGATCTCTACGGCAGGGCCATAGAGGTTTTTTTTATAGCTAAGATCCGCGATGAGGTTAAATTTGCAGATCTTAAGGCTCTAACCGCTCAACTTGAGAATGATCAGGTTGAGGCAGAACACATTCTTAACATTAGAAACTAAAGAAGCTGGATACAACATGGCCGATTATAAGAGCACTTTAAATCTTCCTACCACCGCCTTTCCGATGCGCGGTGATTTGGCAAAACGCGAGCCTTTGATGCTTAAGGAATGGCAGCAAAAAGATCTTTATAACAAGGTAAGAGAATCAAGGCTTGGCAGGGAGCAGTTTATTCTCCATGACGGCCCTCCCTACGCCAATGGCAGCATTCATATCGGACATGCTATCAATAAAATCTTAAAGGACATCATTATCAAGACCAAGATTTTAAACGGCTTTGATTCTCCATATGTCCCCGGCTGGGACTGCCACGGCCTGCCCATTGAATTAAAGGTTGAAGGCCTGGTAGGCAAACCCGGCGACAAAATAGATCCTGCGGTCTTCCGTGAAGAATGCCGCAAATATGCCAAAGAGCAGCTTGAAGGGCAGAAGAAGGATTTCATCCGCCTGGGAGTTATAGGGGATTGGGATAATCCTTATATCACCATGGATTTTAAGATTGAGGCGGACATCATAAGGGCCTTGGGCCGGATGATAGAAAACGGCCATTTTGTGCGCGGCTTCAAGCCGGTGTACTGGTGTAATGAGTGTCAGTCCGCCCTTGCCGATGCCGAAGTTGAGTACAGTGATGTAACGTCAGACTCCATCTATGTGCGCTTTAGGGCCGAAAATGAAGAGCAGGTACTAAAATCCTTTAACGCCAATAAGGGGGAAGGTCCCGTATCTTGCGTGATTTGGACTACTACGCCGTGGACTCTGCCTGCCAACCGTGCCATTTGTGCCCATCAGGCCTATGAGTACAGTTTAGTGCAGGTAACTTTAAAGGACGGTACCAAAGAGTGCCTGCTTTTGGCCTCAGAACTTATTGAAGATGTCGCCTCAAAATGCGGTTTTGCAGCTTATCAGGTACTGGGGCAGTGTAAGGGTAAGGATTTGGAACATCTTAAATTCGCCCACCCCTTCCTAGATTATTGCGTGCCTGTGATTTTAGGGGTTCATGTTACCCTGGATGCGGGTACTGGCTTTGTTCACACCGCCCCGGGGCACGGTATTGACGACTACAATGTGGGTGTAAAATACGGCATTGAGATTTTCAACCCGGTAGGCGATGACGGCTGCTTTCTTCCCAACACCCCATACTTTGCAGGATTGAATGTCTTTGATGCCAATCCTAAGGTAATCGATCTTTTATCACAAAAAGGCAATCTTCTTTCAAGTCAGAAGATAGAGCACAGCTATCCTCACTGCTGGCGCCATAAAACTCCGGTTATTTTCAGGGCCACCGCCCAATGGTTCATATCCATGGACGGCAATAACCTAAGGAAAAAGGCCTTGGATGAAATAAAAAAGATCCGCTGGATCCCAGCCTGGGGGCAGAATCGCATTGAGGCAATGGTCTCACAGCGCACCGACTGGTGTATCTCAAGGCAGAGAACCTGGGGCATGCCCTGTGCTGTTTTGGTAAATAAAAAGACCGGTGAGATTCATCCTAACACCCCAAAAATCATTGAGAAGGTGGCAAAGGCCGTTGAAAAGGGAGGGATTCAGGCCTGGTGGGATCTTAAGCTTGAGGATCTCATCGATGAAAATGAAGTGCCGCTTTACTATAAAGATCCCAATACTTTGGATGTATGGTTTGATTCAGGCTCAACCCATTTTGCCGTAGTGGACAGGCGCCCTGAGTTTAAGCACAAGGCTGACATGTATTTGGAAGGGTCAGATCAGCACCGAGGCTGGTTTATGTCCTCCATGATGATTTCAGTGGGCATGAAGGGTGAGGCTCCCTACCGTGAAGTTTTAACCCACGGCTTTACCGTTGACGGGCAGGGCCGCAAAATGTCCAAGTCCTTGGGTAATGTCATAGCCCCACAGGAGGTTATGGATCGTTTGGGGGCAGATGTATTAAGACTTTGGGTAGCTTCGACTGACTACACCGGTGAAATTGCCGTGTCTGATGAAATCTTCACCCGCGCCTCTGACTCATACCGCAGGGTCAGAAATACCATCCGCTTCCTTTTGGCAAATTTGAACGGCTTTGACCCCAAAACTGATTTGGTGCCTTTTGAAAACATGGTGGAGCTTGACAAGTGGGCAGTATCACTTGCTGCTAAAACTCAAAAGGAAATCAGGCAGTACTACGATGACTATGATTTTCATCTTGCAGTAAAGGCGATAATGAAGTTCTGCTCCATAGATTTAGGCTCCTTCTACCTTGATATCATCAAGGATCGCCAGTACACGGCAAAATCTGACAGCCTTGCCAGAAGATCTTGTCAAAGCGCCCTGTACTTGATTGCAGAGACCCTGATAAGGTGGATTGGCCCCATCTTATCCTTTACTGCCCAGGAAGCCTGGCAGGCTATGCCCGGTGAGCGTGATGAATTTGTGTTTACTGCAGAATGGTTTGAAGGTTTAAAGGAGCTTGATGACAAGTCTCCTTTTAATGATGCTCTTTGGCAGAAGGTAAAGGATGTGCGCGATGAAGCCAATCGTGCCATTGAAGAGGCAAGAAAGGCAGGACTTATCGGAGGCTCTCTTGAGGCTGAAGTGGTAATTTATGCCGGGGATGATCTTCTAAATACCCTAAAAGCCCTCAAAGACGAGCTTAAGTTTGTGCTGATAACATCAAAGGTTACCTTGAAGGATTTGGCCATGGCCCCTGATGATGCTTTCTGCACCGAAAACGGGACTCTTAAGTTTGTGGTTTCAAAGGCTTCTTCCCAAAAATGCGGACGCTGCTGGCACTTTGAAGATGGAGTGGGAGAAAATTCAGAGCATCCTGATCTTTGTCCGCGCTGCCTTGAAAATATTTTAGGTTCAGGGGAGAAGAGGTTTTTTGCTTAAGTGGTCTTAGCAAAACATTCGGGGGGCTCATACCTTTTGTTAAGTGTGCTTGTCATTGTCATCGACAGGCTTACCAAGCTTTGGTGCGTGGATAATATCTCCTACGGTACCATGGGTATTGAGGTGCTGCCCTTTTTTAATCTGGTGCATGTCTACAACTATGGGGCGGCCTTCAGCTTTTTAGCCTCCATGGGAGGATGGCAGCGCTGGTTTTTTGCCGCAACCGCGGGGGTTTTAACCTTAGTTTTTTTAGTGTGGCTTCTTAGAACACCAAGATCCCGGAAAATGACCTGTTGTGCCCTTGCCCTGTTTATCGGCGGGGCCTTAGGAAATCTTATTGACAGGCTGTTATTGGGCTATGTGGTGGATTTTCTGCTGTTTTATATCAAAACAGACGAGATCTTCTGGGCCTATCCTGCCTTCAATGTTGCTGATATTGCCGTGTGCACGGGGGCATTTTTGCTGGTATTTGAAGTCCTGTTTTGCAGCAAGGGCAAAGCGTGACAAGAATTTATCTTGCTGCCACAAGAGGCTTTTGTGCCGGGGTGGAGCGGGCCGTCAACATTGTCAGGCTGGCTTTGGAAAGATATGGTCCTGGCAGGGTGTGGGTTTTGCACGAGGTAGTACACAACCGCAGGGTAGTAGCAGATCTTGCCTCCAAAGGAGCCCTTTTTGTAGAGTCTTTAGATGAGATCCCTGATCATGCCGTAACCGTGTTTTCAGCTCACGGGGTGGGGCTAGCAACTGTTACCGGAGCTCAGGTCAAGGGCCTTCATGTTATTGATGCTACCTGCCCTTTGGTTGCCAGGGTGCACCGCAAGATGAATGCAGCAGGAAGAGAAGGTAAAAGTGCGGTGGTAATAGGCCATAAGGGGCACCGGGAGGTAGCAGGCACCATAGGACAGTACCAGGGAGATCCCAATTTAGTACATGTAGTGATGACCCCTGAAGATGTGGCAGCTTTGAACATCACCACCAAACAGGCTGTTTTTGCTACGCAGACAACCCTTTCTGTTGATGAGACTCTAAAGACTGTACAGGCTTTGCGCGAAAAATTTCCCGGCATTGAGGGCCCCCGCTCTGATGATACCTGCTATGCAACGCAGGATCGCCAGGCTGCCGTCAAGGATCTTGCTGCAGTATGTGATGTCATTTTGGTGGCAGGCTCACCTAATTCCTCAAATTCCAACCGTTTAAGGGAAGTTGCCGAATCTGAAGGTGTTCCTGCCTATTTGGTGGATGATTACACCATGATTAGGGAAGAGTATCTTAAAGGGGCGGAGAACATCGGCCTTTCAGCCGGAGCATCGGCACCTGCCGAGGTGGTGGACGGTATTATTGAATTTTTGGAGCATCGCTACGGGGTATCTGAGATCATAGAACTTGGATCCCCCCCAAGGAGTGTCAGCTTCCCGCTGCCAAAGGGACTTCTTGAAAATTAGGCTAACAGGAGCATGATGCCGCTTAGGGCAGCCACTGAGCAGAAAAGGTACTTTATCAGCTTCACCGGTAATTTGTTCAAAAGGGATGCCCCGATATAGCCGCCTGTAAAACATCCTAAAAGCAATGATGGCAGGTAATGCCAGGAAATTGAGCTTATAACGCCTACTACCGCAGCTCCTATTAAATTGTAAAAGGAGGCTACAAAAATCATCGAGTAGCTTATGGCATCCTTAAGATCTACTTTTAATAGGGTAATAAGGACCATGGTTGCAAAAAGACCGGCTCCTGAAGACATGGATCCTGAGAGGTAGGCGACCAAAAATATGGCAAGGCCTCCTGTAAGATAATCTTTAAAAGACAGGTTGTGATCCATGCTTGAAGAGGTCAATTTTTTGGAAAACAGCGAGTACCCTGCCATCGCAATGGTGATAATCCCCAAAACCTTTTCTACAATCTGCGAGTCCACTAAGCTTACGCTGTAGGTGCCGAGGATCACCCCCGGGGTTCCTGCCAGGATCAAAAGCCAAGCAATATTGCCTTTTATTACTCCATGGCGGTGATTTTTTATCA
>CAYNSI010000138.1:0-5967 GCA_964399665.1 uncultured Enterobacterales bacterium
AGACCACCTACAATGGCGCTACCGTGTTAAACGGTGATACATCAGGTACCGGTATTCTTGATACTAATGGTCATATAACATTTCAAGTAGGGGCTTACGAATATGATACTCTGACAATAAGCTTCTCAGCAGGCTTTACTATGTCAGGTATTGCAACTCAGGCTGGAGTCGCAGTGAACGCTAGTTATGGCATAGGTTCAGGTTACGCACTTATCGAAAGTGTCACTGGTTCTTCTGGGGTTCGCTTCTCTGTATCTACAGCTGCAAATGCGCAAGCAACCATTGAAGCTGTAGATGATATGTTGAATATCATTGATTCCAAGCGTGCCGAGCTAGGTGCTATCCAAAACCGTATGGAATCTACCATTCGCAATCAATCCAGTATTGCCGAGAATGTATCGGATGCCAGATCTAGGATCCGTGATGCCGACTATGCTGAAGAAACTGCGAATTTGACCTCACAGACCATTATTCAGCAGGCTTCAACCACTGTGCTTACCCAGGCCAATCAAAGACCAGAGATTGCTCTGACCCTCCTGGGAAGCTAATACCTCACAAAAAAATCTCCCGTGACCTGAAGATTCCCTTCAGGTCGCGAGGTGCGACAAGTAGTTTTGAAAAGTTGACCTAAGGCTTTTTAAGACTAAGGTTTTTGTCTTTAAGACGGCTGGCCGCAGCACTGCCCTGGCAGTTTTATGCTGCAACAACACAAAAAGGTGTTTTTTAAGATTTAAGTCTTTAGGCGTAAACTGAGACCTTAAAGTAGTCTTCTATCTCATCACGCTCCTGAGATCCCTGGATCTGACGGTAAGCGTCAAGCCCCCGGTCTTGTCTGGATCTGCCTTTTAGCAAGCCTTGTTCCTTAAGATAATTATGGGCATCTTCGTAGCCTGCTATACCTGATGCAGCCACAGCAGAAGAAAGCTCCCTGCCGTTTTCAGAGTCTTTCTTATCGTCAGTTACGACCTGTTGTCCTATATCCTGACTTTGGCCCTGCTCTATCAGACGCTGGCGATTATAAACGCTTTGAATAACGGTTGTTTGAGAACTGTTATTTACCTGCATTTATCAAATCCTCAGAACTTTCTACCCTGCATGGAAATTTTTTTCCAGGCAACCTCATTGCGAAGATAAGTAGGAACTGCAAGTTCGGGAGCTGCTGCCTTCCCTTCTGCAATTTTCACTTCGGCTATCTCAATTATACTCAAAGCATCAGGAAATAGTGCAGCCTCCCTAACATTTTTAGAAAAACCATGCAATTTAAGCACGGCTATCCCCGTGCCGGCAAATTTTATGCCCTCATTGTCAGCAAAATTTTTGACCTTTAAAACAGCATCCTGAGGGGGTAGAACCAAGCTTTGTCCTTCTTCGTACAACAGGCCGTTTTCTTTATAAAAAAGCCCCAGATACACCTCCCCCATCCTGGCATCTATGGCGCTTACACATTTACCATGATCCTGATTTTTTAATGCCTCATGCGCCATAGCCTCAAGAGAGCTTACCCCCACCACCTTGGCATCAAGCCCCAAAGCCAGTCCCTGGGCAGCTGATGCTGCTATCCTGACCCCGGTAAAAGATCCCGGCCCCTTATCAAAGGCAATAATTTTAACAGCTGTTTTTTTTACTTCTGACAGCTTTAGAAGATCATCTACCATCTTCAAAATAAGATCAGCATGCTCCCTGGGGGCAACTTTTGCAGTGTGGAATACTTTATCTCCTGACTTGAGTGCTGCAGAGCAGTTTTCAGTTGCAGTGTCCAGTGCAAGAATGGTGTCCAATAAAAGCTCCTTATGGCAGTAGGCCGTTTTTCATAAGTAAGGAAAAAATCAAATTAGTTTTCCTTAAAATTTTTTAAAAAAGCTATAAGCTCTTCTTCCTGATTTACTACCGGCATTTGCGGCAGGGATTTTAGGAAAATCTGCCCATAGGACATGGTAACCAATCTGGGATCACAGATCACCAGCACCCCATAATCGCTTTCTTTGCGAATAAGACGTCCTACCCCCTGCTTTAACTCAATTACCGCCTCGGGTATAGCAATTTGAATAAAGGCCCTGCCGCCTTTTCTTTCACAAAAATCACACCTTGCCTTAAAGAGAGGATCACCAGGTGAGCTGAACGGCAGTTTGTCTATAATTACCATTGACAGCGCCTTTCCCGGCGCATCAACCCCGGCCCAGAAGGATGAAGTGCCTATCAAAATTGCTCTGCCGTCTTCCAAAAACCGCTTCATCAAAATGGTATTGGAGTCATCCCCGCCCTGACATAATACCAATCGCTCCTTAAATTGCTGTTTAATCAGCTTATAAGCCTCATCCAGGGCAGCATAGGAAGTCGTTAAAAAGAAAATCCCCCCGTCAACCTCTTTCATCACAGGAGTTAGGCGATCCAAAATCTTTTTGATGCGGTCATTCTGATCTTCAGAAGGCGGCGGGAAAGTGTCAGAAAGCAAAAGCCTGGTCCTTTTGCCGTAGTCAAAAATGCAGCTGACTATTTGAGTTTCGGGCTTAAAAACGGCAAGCCCCAGCTCATTGATGTATTTTTGAAAACTTTGTTTTACGGACAAGGTAGCCGAGGTCAGCACTATACCGGCTTTAAAATTTTGAATATGAGTGGTCTCATTTTTAAATTGTGTCGCAACCTCAAGCGGGATAACCTGAAATTCAAACCCCCAGCGGGAGACACTGACAATGGCAACGCTTTCCTGCGCCGGAATATCACCATCATCCATGTTATCAGGTGTCTTGTCGACATTCATGGCGTGAATCAGAGCTGTAACAGCACTGTTAATCCTTAAGGCAATCTTATCAAAAAGCTCAGGAAGCAGTTCGGCATTCTCTTTTACAAGTTTCTGCTCCTGTTTAAGCAAAAGATACAGCTGGACGGTAAGGTCACGAAATTTTTGATTGACTGTTTTGCATCCTGTAATCTCATCACTGTCAAGATACTTAAGCTCGAGAATATTTACATGCCCTGTTCCTATGGTTTCAAGCAGGTAAAATCTTAAAGCCTGCATCGCCACTGAAATTTGTACCACAAGCTCGGCAAAGGCGTTCCTGCAGGGAAAATTATCATCCCTAAGCCTTTTTACCAGGGTTTGATGAAAGTGCTCCACCTCCTCTTCAGTGAAAAACTCTGAAAAGGCATTGCGGGCATAGTCAACTACGGTATGCGCTTCATCCAATATCAAATGATTATAGTTAGGCAGCAGCCAGGACATGCCGCTTGAGGGGCCTGAACCTGGCACTTCAACCCCGCCTGACAGTGATGCCATAAAGATGGCATGGTTTAAGACAATAACTTTTGAGCGGGTTAATGCCATACGGGCCTTGAAAGGAAAGCACTCATCGGCATAGCGGCAGCGTCCTCTGACACAGAATGTGGGTTCACAGGTTATCAGGGCGGTGATCTTAGGCGGCAGACGCGAGTTTACCTCTCCAAAACTTGAATTCTGCGGCAAAGGATCATCCAAAGTTCGGTAAGCCTGCTCTATGATTTTCTTTATTTCTTCGTGATACTCCCTGGGGATCCTAGCAAGGTTTCTCTGGTAACAATTAAGGCACAAATAATTTGAAAAACCCTTTAAAACGGTATAGGGCAGATTCTTAAGCCCCAGCACTTTAAGTAAAACCGGCAAATCCTTGTTGACAATTTGATCCTGCAGGGCTTTTGAACCTGTGGAAATTACCGTAACGCCCCCGCCTAAAAGTGCCGGGACCAAGTAGGCAAAAGTTTTTCCCGTTCCAGTTCCTGCCTCGGCAATTGCTATCTTTCCATCAGCAAAGGTATCGGCACAAAGTTTGGCCATGGCAAGCTGCCCAGGCCGCATTTTGTAATCACTAAAAGAAGCTGCAATTATGCCGTCAGGAGCAAAAATATCCTCCACGGACCTGAAGGACTGCGGGATCATAACCTGCGGTTCAGTAAAGGAAGCGCCCTCTTCTGTTACCAGCGCATAGGGGATCTTGGAAGTATATTCTTCAAATTCTGCATCATAGGAGAGATTATCAGGTTCAAAGGGAACTTCACTGTCGTCACTGTTGTGGTACTTGTAATTGAATTCATCATCCCCTGCGCCATTTTGATTGTCATGATTGTGTGAAGATCTTAAGGCCTCTTTTTTATTATGGGATTCATAAAGATTTTGTGGTGCAGGATCCAAACCATTGGAGCGCAGTTTAGGATCGGTGCTTTTTTCAGCAACTTCCGAATAAAAAAGTGTCGGATTGTCTTTCATGGCTTTTTAAGCTGGAAACCTAACGATTTTCAAGCGACAGGAAGATAAGAGAAAAAAATTTTAATCATGCAGATTTTTACTACCTTAAAATTCACCCCTTTTAAAGCCTGCGCCACAAATGGCAGCCTCATTTACCGCAGCCAAAAATTTAAGGCAAAGACTTAAGATCTTCCCATATTAAGGCACAAGCTCTATGCAAACTTGCACAAAAAGGTGTCAATCCTGCTGCAGCCTGCCTTAAAAAAGCCTAATCTTGTCTTGTTCCTGCAGGATCACGATATGTCCCAGCACTTTTTTTTTTAGTTTACTTTTTGTGAAGTTGTCTTGCTCCTTCTGCAGTTGAGATCACCAAATCCAGAGAACTTTCCTCATCAGCTGCAGCCTCAACCCCTGCGCCTACAGCGCCTTCTAAAATGGGGGCATCAGCAATGCGCACCCTGGATCTTAAAGGCTCATCCAGCATAGCTATGGCAGCCTGTGAGCTTATAACCGCAGATCCTAAATCTGCCAGTACCACGACACCCTCACCCTGATCGGCCTTTTTAATGGCCTCCAGAACCTTTTGTGGATCGGTACCCAGACCGCCCTGGGCATTGCCGCCTGCAGCATAAATAGGCATTTTTTTACCGTCTTGAGAGCTGATTTGCTGTACCATGTCACAGATGCCCTCAGCCACCTTGCTGCTGTGTGAAACGACGACGATCCCTATCATAAAATATCCTCCATCCTTAGAGTGCCCTGTATTTGCCATATATCAAAGGCTAATTATACTTTTCCTTAAAAAAAGAAAATTGCTCATCAGGGAAAAATCAGAAAAAATTTTTTTAAACTAAGATCTTCTCTTGAACCTGCCCCATGGCCTGGTACCTTCTTATGCATCTATTGTTAAGAGGCAAATTCTAAAAGATCCCCATTACTGATATTTGCGCACCACGGAAATCACCGGACCTATGATTTTAACCTCCATAAATTCGGTAAGCTCTATGGCAGAAAAATTTTTATTGCACGGCACCAGCCGGGGAGGAGGGCCTGCAAGAAGTTTTTTGATGGTAAATTCACCGTCAATAGAAGCTACGACGATTTGCCGGTCACGCGGCTCAAGGGTGGTATCCACCAGGACATAATCCCCAGGCATGATCCCTGCCTCAACCATGGACTCGCCATGAACTGCATAGATAAAGGTGGAATTAGGATGATTGACTAAAAACTCGTTAATATCCAGTCTGCCGTCTATACAGCCGCCGTTGGGAGCGGGAAATCCAGCTTCAATCCCCTCCATTGCAAGAGGCAGGCTGACATGCATCCTTTTGGGTTCACAAGTACCAAAGCTTTCTAATTCCAAATTCATATACGTTCAGCTAGTAAAGACTAAACCTTTTCATCAATAAGACCTTCATGTCCTATTTTAGGAAAAACTTCGCTTTCTTTAAAGCCTGAACGCGCGTCATCTTCATTTACGCTCCCGCGCGATGCCGTATTCTTACTGCTTTGATTGACCCGTCTTCTAAATACCAGATTACTGGGTGTTAATCCTACGCGGGCCATCAGAGAAAACAGAAAATCTCCGCTCATCCTAATACCCTCCTGCATGGGTAACATCCTCTTAATTAGTTATCGGCATCTTCTGCCACTTAATAAAGGGCAAAATAGATTTTTTTGCAGATAAAAAATCCTGTAAAACAAACTGTTAAAAAGCAAAAAGTTTTTAAAAATGGAAACGTGATTTTTTT
>CAYNSI010000139.1:0-5947 GCA_964399665.1 uncultured Enterobacterales bacterium
AATAGATACAGGCTATGGCCAAAATCCGCAAAGCATCCTCAGCAGGATAGATTTCTAGCAGCAATTTTCTTAGATCCTGGCACTGCGACCACACAAAGGCGCTGGCACCGTATGACAATACTTCAGGGTCTGGCGCAGCTTTAAGAGCGGATCCTCTGGGTACAAACTCTCCGTTAATGATATGCCCTATGGTTTTGCCGTTGGCAGGCCCTTTTCCCTTGGACGAAGAAGCCCGCTCCCTTACTGCATAACGGAAAGGGCCATTACCTCCGTTATCATCGACAATGGTATTGCGCGGACGAGGTACGCTTAATATGCTCTTGTCTACCATGAATACTCCAAACCTCAAGTTACTGCCTGAGGCCAAGATTTTGGAAAACTTTTAGTAATCAACATGACAGAACAAGCCTGCTTTTTTAAAACCGCCCTAAAACAGGCGGTCTTTGCTTTACTTGATGGTAATAGTCTTGCTTGACTGAGCATTGCGTTTTGGCAGTTTGACCTTCAAAATCCCATGCTCAAAAGAAGCCTCCACGGCATTTTGATCCACATTCTCAAGCCTGAAGGCACGCTCATAGGTCCCTGAAGATCTTTCACGGATAAGATATCCTTCCTTCTTTTCCTGGCTATCTTTGTGATGGCAGGCTTTAATTGTCAGAATATCCTGCTCTACAGTAAGACGGATATCCTCCTTCCTGACCCCGGGAAGATCTGCTTCTACCGCATAGGCACCGCCATCATCACGGATATCCACCCTAAAGTTGTCTCCGGTTTGAAACACCTTATCAGGTGAAAAGAAATCAAAATCAGCCAAAGGCCTTGAGAACAAGTCCAGTATGGTTGCAGGAGCACGTCTTCTCACATTCTGTCTTGCAGCACCGACATTATCGTCGCCAAATTTATCCAAATCACCAAATGACATAATAAAATCCTCCTTTGCAAAGGAAGGGCCATGCCCCTCCTGCAACAAAATTCCTATTTGACAGCTATGATCTTGGGGGTCCTGCCCTCTTTCTTTCCCAGGGTTAGTTTTAAAACCCCATTTTCAAATACCGCATCCCCCTTGCTTTCGTCGGCATCTTCAAGATAAAAACTTCTTTGCATTGAACCTGTGCTTCTTTCCTGAACCAGGTAGCCTTTTTCGTTTTTGTTTTTAGTCTCCTGACTCATTTGAGCCTTTACCGTCAAAACCCCGTCTTCAAAACTTATTTTAACGTCATCTTTCTTAACACCTGGTAAATCTGCCGTAAGCTCATAATGATCCCCGTCATCTTTTAGATCTACCTTAAAATTTGCGCCTAAAATCGGCATAGGGGTGGTGAAAAATCCCCAATCGCTTATCGGCCTTGTTATCAAATCAAAAATAGTAGCAGGTGCATTTTCTGCAGCCCTTTTTGTAGGATGTCTTAACAAACTATTCATTTTTTCCTCCCCGGGGTCTTTAATTTCATGCCCCCATTTCTCTTACACTCTTTTACATGCGGCCTTTTTTTTAAATTTAAAGGGCAAAAGACAAAATTAAATCTCTTTACGAACCGCCGGCAAAAAAACAGCGGCAAGTATCAGGATCTCCTTTGAAAAACTCCTGCTTTTTCCTGCAAAATCAGCCTGTATCTTGGCCGCTGTTTACTTATCTTTTTGTTTTACAGAAGTATTGTTACCTTGAGCTTAAGGGAAAAATTGATAAAAATTATTAATTGACTCATTTCATCATTTCTTGGTTTTAAATTTGTCCTCAAATTCTGTATCTTCATTGCGAACTACAACCGAGACTACAACATGAGTATTAAAATAGATTTTAGTTTTGATGAGCTGTTTGACGAGCTTGGCCTGATTCGCCTTAGGGAAAGTTATATGCGCTCTGATGAAAAATCACCTCAGGAGCGCTTTGCCTTTGTGGCTCAAACCTTCGGGACAGATGAGCAGCATGCCCAGCGTATTTATAACTATGCTGCCAGGCATTGGCTGAGCTTTTCCACACCGATTTTATCCTTTGGCAGAACCCCAAAAGGCCTTCCTGTCAGCTGTTTTCTATCCTACATGGAAGACAGTGCCGAAGGTCTTATCAACACCTTATCAGAGGTCAACTGGCTTTCCATGTTCGGCGGAGGCGTGGGGATCCATCTTGGGATCAGAAGTGCCGATGAAAAAAGTGTCGGGGTCATGCCGCACCTTAAAATTTATGATGCAGCCTGTCTTGCCTATCGTCAGGGAACTACCCGCAGAGGCTCCTATGCTGCCTTCCTTGACGTGGATCATCCCGACATCATCCCTTTTATTGAAATGCGCAAACCCACAGGCGATCAGAATATGCGCACTTTAAATCTCCATCACGGCATTAATATTTCCGATGCCTTCATGGAAAAGATTGAAGCCTCCATGAAGGACGGCAATGCCGATGACAGCTGGCCTTTAATTGATCCTCACAGCAAAAAGGTCATTGAAACAGCAAGTGCCAAAGATATCTGGCAGCGCATCCTGGAGCTTAGAATGCACACAGGAGAGCCTTATTTAGTATTCACCGACACGGCAAACCGCTCCCTGCCGCACTGGCTTAAAGATCAGGGGCTTAAAATCAACGGCTCCAACCTCTGTACTGAGATTTTCCTGCCTACCAATGAGGAACGCACCGCAGTGTGCTGTTTAAGCTCTCTTAACCTTGAATATTTTGATGACTGGAAAAATGATCCCTGCTTTATAGATGACACCATGGAGTTTTTGGACAATGTCCTGCAATACTTCATAGAGCATGCTCCTGATACCATCAAAAGAGCCCGAATCTCCGCTGAAAATGAACGCTCGGTAGGACTTGGAGCCTTAGGGTTTCATGCCTATCTGCAAAAAAACGGGATTCCCTTTGAAAGTGTCCTTGCCAAGGCTGCCAATAAAAAGATTTTCGCCCATATTCATGAGTCATGTAAAAAAGCCGATCTTAGATTATGTGCCTTAAGGGGGCCATGCCCCGATGCTAAGAAGGCAGGAGTCATGCGCCGCTTCTCGCACTGGCAGGCTGTGGCCCCCAATGCCTCATCAAGTCTTATCGTCGGCAATACCTCCCCATCAATTGAACCCAGGCGTGCCAATGTCTATCGCCAGGATACTCTGTCTGGGGCCTACATCACCAAAAACCGCTATCTTCAAAAAGCCTTAAAAGAGCTTCATCTTGATAATGATGAAATCTGGCATAATTTGATTGCACATGACGGTTCAGTACAGCATTTGGATGTACTTCCCGATAATATCAAGGAAATTTTTAAGACGGCTCAGGAGATTGATCAACGCTGGATCATCGAGCTTGCTGCCGACAGACAGCAGTTTATTGATCAAGGTCAGTCCGTGAATCTGTTCTTTCCTGCCAACGTTTCAATCAAGTATTTGCATGCCTGCCATTTTCTTGCCTGGAAAAAAGGCCTCAAATCCATTTACTACTGCAGAAGTGACAAGCTTCGCAAGGCAGATCGTCTCGGTATTGCCGTTGAAAGACGCAGAATTGAAGAAGATCTTGACATGAAATCATTAGTTGCAGAAGACACCTGTCTTGCCTGTGAAGGATAGATTGATTAACTATGATCAAAAAAAATACCCTTTTAACCCAAAGCCGTGACTACTATAAGCCCTTTGCCTATCCCTGGGCCTATGAGGCCTTTATGCAGAGTGAGCAGATGCACTGGCTTTGGACCGAAGTCCCCATGGTCGAGGACATCAAAGACTGGAAGATGAAACTTACTGAATCTGAAAGATCCTTTTTAACCAAAGTCTTCCGCTTTTTCACCCAGGGTGACATTGATGTCAGTGCAGCCTACGTCTATACCTATCTTCCCGCCTTCCCCCAGCCTGAGATCCGCATGATGCTCTCAAGCTTTGCAGGACGCGAGGCGGTTCATATTGCAGCCTACTCATATCTTATAGAAACCATAGGCATGCCCGATGATATCTATAATGAATTTCTGCAGTATGAAGCCATGGCAGCCAAACATGAATATTTTCACGGTCTGCGCCTGAATGAAAACGAGAACATCGCAGCCAAGATGGCGGCATTTTCCGCCTTCTCCGAAGGAATGCAGCTTTTTTCAAGTTTTGTGATGCTGCTTAACTTCACCAGAAACGGCACCATGCGCGGCATGGGACAAATCATCGCTTGGTCCATTAATGATGAAACTTTGCACACCGAATCCATGATTAAGCTTTTCAGGGAATACATTATGCAGAACCAGGAGATATGGACTGACGAGCTTAAAGGGTCGATATATACCATTGCAGAAAATATGGTAGAGCTTGAAGATGCCTTTATTGATCTGGCCTTTGGTGTCAGTCAAATGCAAAGACTGACCAAAGAAGATGTTAAAAAATACATCCGTTTTATTGCCGATCGCCGACTTACTTCCATGGGCATGAAGACTCTTTTTAATGAAGAGAAAAACCCTCTTCCATGGGTTGATGCCATGTTGGGGGTAACCCATACCAACTTTTTTGAAAACCGTGTCGTCGATTATGCCAAAGGTGCGCTTTCAGGAGACTGGTCCGATGTATGGGGCGGCAGTACCAAAGAAAGTTCTCAAGTGTAAATCGCTGCAGTAGAAAGCCTTACTGCCAAAAGCGTGACAGACTGGGTGAGCACTAACACAGGGCTTTGCTAGAGGCTGAATGTTGGTGATAAAGCAGGTCTATAGTTCGTGAAATTGGGATCCTTTTGATTAGAACCGTAAGCCGTAGATTTTTGTCTTGCAAACCTTAAGTTGAGAGCACCTGCCATTCTATATGACCTTATAAGGATGGAAAGATCTGGGGTCTGCCCTGTTATTCCAGCGCCTCCAGGGCTTTTTGAATATGAAGCCTCATCTCCCTTTGGGCTTTGACAGCAGATCCTGTCTTAATTGCTTTGAGAATTTTCTTGTGGCAGCGCAGACCGTCCTGAAAGCCGAACAGATCGTTTATCTGCCTGTGCTGAGATAGGGTTCTTTCAAACATCATATGCAGACATTCACCTACAAAGCGGTTGCCGGAAGCCTCGGCTATCAGAATGTGAAAAGCAATATCAGCTGCAATAAAAGACTCCGGCCTGCCGACATTCTCTTCCATAAGAGCATTGCACTTTTCAAGCTCACAGATAAGAGGTCCCAGCTCTTCCACGGGACGGGATAAAACTTTTTTGATGCATTCAACCTCAACCAGGAGGCGGAACTCCAAGAGATCTTTTACCTGTGAATGGGATCTTTCATGCAGGTTGTCACTTAAAATTCCGGTAAGTTTTGATACGGCATCGGATACCACAAAAGTGCCGCTGCCCTGATGGGATTTTAAAATCCCAAGGCTGATATACTCATTAATGACAGAACGCAAAGTGGAGCGGGAGACCTTAAGCTGTGATGTCAAAGTCCTTTCCGAAGGGATCTTTGTGTCCACAGACCATAGTCCTGCCTTTATTTTTGACCTGATATATTCAAAAACCCGGGCGCTTTTGAGTCCTTTTTGAGGCATAAATACTCCTTTACGGTAAAAAGAACTTTACCACAAAAATGGAATCCAGTGCTGTGTATGTTATTAGCTTCCCTAAGGTGCAGCCCACAACCCTTTACCGGAGGTCAGCTGCCTAAGTAAGAATGCAGCAAAACATAACATCACAATCTCAAATGCTTTGCTGAGCACTAACAAAAACAGACCAGATTGTCTACCGCCAATGATTCGGCCAGATTGTCTGCTATACAAATTCCCCCATTTAAGATCCTACTGAGGGTCTTTTTTAGTATCATTCCCCCGCGCCTTTATCAATTGCGGCGTAAAACCCCTCGCTTCAGCGATGGGGATATAAGCCGCTCCCGCGCAAGCTGGACATGTTCTTGTTTGCGTTAGATATTGGCATACTGTATGATAGGAAGCATGATGGACAAATTAATATTTTGTCTCAACAGTCGGCGGCACACCTCTTGCGGTAATTAAGCAATATATC
>CAYNSI010000140.1:0-5745 GCA_964399665.1 uncultured Enterobacterales bacterium
TTTTTCTTGCTGAATGATTTCATGATTTTCTCCTCCCTCTGCTTGATGGTGCATGTAGACATTATCTTGAATAACCTGGGGAATTCCCACTATGGAGATCCTGTTTTTTGATCTGACTTAAAGTTTTAGCCTAAATCAAAGCCACACTTTTTTTGAAAAGCCCCTTTTTTTGAGAAGTCAGGCTATCCAAACCTGTAACTTATTGTTCTTATCGGCTAGAATGTCACAAGCAGTCTTATGCGGATTTTCCTCCTGCCCCTTTTTGCCTGCAGAACTTCTGTGATCTGTGCGGCGTAATAAGGATGAAACCCGTTTTGAGCACAACTTAAGAAGGAAACTGCCTGTTTTCAATAAAGCAATGGGGAATTCTTTATGAATCAGTTCAAAAAGAGGCTTTTAGATGGGGAAAAGCTCATAGGTTTTGAAGTAGATCTGGCAGAACCGTGCATCTCTGAAATGGTAGCAGCCTGCGGCTTTGACTTTATTTGGATAGATACTGAACATCAGGCCCAGGATTATCAAACCGTCTTAAACCAAATCATAGCCTGCAAGGCAGGCGGCGCCGCATCCTTGGTCCGCATCCCCCAAAATGAACACTTTCTTGCCAAAAGGATCCTGGAAATGGGGCCTGACGGGATCATCTTCCCCAATGTAAATTCAACTGCAGAATTACAAAAGGCCATGCAAAGCTGTCTTTATCCCCCTGAAGGCAACCGCGGCTTCGGCCCCAAAAGAGCCTGCGCTTATGGGCTCATGAATTTATTTGACTACATTAAAGATGCCGCAGATTCCATGTGCCATTTTGCCCAGCTTGAGCATGTTAAGGCAATAGAAGATCTGGACAATATGCTTAAAGTTAAAGGCTGCGACGGTTTTATTGTCGGCCCCTGCGATCTCTCAGGCTCCATAGGTCTTTTAAATCAGACCAAACACCCTAAAGTCCTTGAGCTTATCGACATTGCAATCGAAAAATGTCATAAAGCAGGAAAACCAATTGGTATTGCCGCAGCCTACAGTAAAGAGGACATAAAGTTCTGGTACGACAGGGGCTTTCAATTTATTTCCTCGGGAACCGATGTTGCGGCCATTATTGACAAGGCCCGGGAACAGGCTGCCGTTATGTCCGGCATTTTTAAAAAAGATTAACTTTCACACATTAAGGAGTGACGTATGAAACTTAAAACCACCCTTCTTGCTGCAGCCGCAGCCTGCGCTGCTGCTTTTTCGGCAAATGCTGCTGATTTTCCGCAGATGAAGCTTTCGTTTGCGCATACTGCTGCAGCAAGCCATGCCCATAATGAAGCTGCCATGTTGTTTAAGAAGGAAGTTGAAGAAGCTACGGGAGGACAGGTTCAGGTAGAAGTATATCCGGCCTCGGAGCTTGGAGATCAACCGTCCCTCCTTGACCAGTGCGTCACAGGGGGTGATGTGGATCTTGCCATAGTCTCCCAGTCAAATCTTGCAACTTACATAGCCAAGATCAATGCCATAAGCGCACCCTTCCTTTTTGATGACTATGATCATGCCCATAGAGTCATTGATGAATACATCATGCCGTGGCTGTACGATGATATGGCTGAGGTCATGAATGTTCTGCCCCTTTCAATGTTTGACTACGGCTTCAGGCATGTTACCACCCAGAATATTGAGGTGAAGACTGCAGCAGATCTTAAGGGCGTAAAAATCAGGGTTCCGCCGTCAGCAGGACTTCTGGCAGCCTTCGATGCCCTGGGAGCCAATACCCAGACTATCGCCTACGCCGAGCTTTACCAATCCTTAAAGCAGGGTGTGGTTGACGGCGAGGAAAACCCGGTTGCCACCATTCTGGCCGATTCCTACTATGAGGCCCAGAACCAGCTTGCCTTAACCGGACACTTTTTTGACATGCAAGCTCTTATCATCAATAAGGATGTCTATGATGAAATGACCCCTGAGCTTCAGGAAGTTGTCAAAAAGGCCGCCATCAATGCCCAGAACTTAACCCGTGATCTTATCACCAGCCAGGAGTCTCAAATTATTGAAGAGCTCAAGGGCTTTGGCATGAATGTCACCGAGGTTGACAAGAAGAGCTTCGTCGACATGATGGGGCCTGCCTATGAAAAAATGGGCGATTTAAGCGGTCAGGAAGAGCTTGACAATCTTCTTAAGGCAATCAACGAACTGAGGTAATCCATTAGGCCCGGTCTTCCGGGCCTGCCCCGGCTTAAGGAGTTTATTCCCATGATAATGTTCATAATGTTCTTTGGGGTGCTGATAGCTTTATTTATCGGGGTCACCACCGCCGGAACCATGGCTTTTATTTCCATGGCTACTTATTTCGGACTGGGCGAGGCCACGATGAACAATATGATAAGGCTGCCCCAAAGTATGTACGATCAGGTCAAGGGCATCACCCTAATGGCCATTCCCTTCTTCCTTCTTATGGGCAATTTTATGAACAGAGGGGGAGTTTCAAGGGATCTCTTCGCTTTTGCCAGGGCATGTCTCGGCCACCGCTGGGGAGGTCTTGCAATCGCAGCCATTGCCTCCTGCATGATCATGTCGGCTATGTCAGGATCCTGTGCTGCCGTGGCGGCAGGAATAGGCATGATTGCCATTGCCGAGATGAGGGACTCAGGATATGATCAACCATTCTCCGCTGCGGCCATTGCTTCAGGAGGGGGGTTAGGACCCATTATTCCTCCAAGCATCACCCTGATTCTTTTTGCCTCTTTAGTTCCCGGAACTTCCGTAAACGCTTTGTTTTTAGGCGGAGTGATCCCGGGTATTTTAATAGGCCTGATTTTTATCGTTTACGCCAGCTATACCTCAAAGCGCCACAACTTCGGCATGGTACCTGCCGTTCCCATGAAAGAAAGAGTGCAGCTTGGCATCAAGGCCATCTGGGCTTTGTTGATCCCGGTAATTGTCCTGGGGGGAATTTTTGCAGGCCTCTTTACGGCAACCGAGGCTGCAGCCGTGGCGGCTTTTTATGCCATGCTCCTTGGTATGTTCAAATATAAGAAGATAAAAATTGCTGATTTGCCGGAGATCTTCTGGGCTACGGCTAAGTCCACAGGGCAAATCATGTTTATTATCGCAACTGCGGCCTTTTTCCAGCATGTGCTGTTAAAAACCAGGATCCCTCACATGGTGGTCGAAGAGATTGTTTCGATATTCTCTTCAATAGGCCCGGTTCTCGTGGTAATCATCATCGTGCTGTTGATTATGGGATGCTTTATGGAAGGAACCGCCATCCTGCTTATTACCGTCCCCATTTTCTATCCTTTGGCTAGTGCCTACGGCTATCCTACGATACAGCTTGCCATTGTGATGTGTATTGCCTTAGCATGCGGAGCATTGACTCCCCCCGTGGGTATTAATCTGTACGTAATGTCGAGTATCACCGGCGAGAAAGTAATGACCATAGGAAAGTGCGCTATTCCCTTTGTGCTTATTATGGTGGCAGTGACCCTCTTGGTGGCATTTTTCCCGCCCGTTGCAAACTTTCTGCCCCAGGCACTGGGCTACAAGATATAAAGTGTAGGGAGACAGCATATGAATCCATATTTTAAAGCTGAAGATTTTGTAGGCAGGATAACCCGCTGTCTTGCAGCGATCTGCCTGATGATAGTCTTTGTGCTGTTCCTTATAAATATCATCAGAAGGGTGCCATTTATAACCTGGAATCCCACCTGGATTGATGAGACCATCATGTTCTTTCTGGTGTGGATGATTTTCCTTGCAGCAGCCGAACTTGTTAGGACAGGAGAGCACTTTATAGTAGATCTTGTAACCGACAAACTAAAGGGCAGAATCTCAGGCAGGATCTGCAGGCTAATAGCAACTGTCATCATGCTGCTTACCTACTTTGTCATCCTGTACTTCGGGGTTAAGCTGTGCATTAGATCCAATATCAAGGCCACGTCCTCACTGCCTACGTTTATCAAAATGTCCTGGTTCTACACCTGCATCCCCGTGTGTACCTTCTTCATGGTTATCTATGCTTTGCGTGATGTTTACTATGCCGTTATGGATCTGGCAACAGGAGGCAAAGTCACTGCAAAACTTGAAGAAATGAAAGCTGCAGCAATGGCAAAAGATGAAGATGCCCTTGCCATTGAAAGGGCAAGAAAAGCTTTGGAAGAGCACAAGAACAAAGGCGGCTGCGGCGGGTAGCTTAGCTTAGGAAGGCCTGCTAAAAGGCAGGCCGATGTTTATCTCAGGATCAATATTAAATCGTTAAGGTTAAGATCCTAAGGTTAGAAACTTTACAGCAACAGTACAGTTACAGTTACAGGAAACAGAATTTGACTGAGGCTGCTTCATGATTATGAGGCAACCTTTTTAGTGACTTTTTAAATTAAAGGTCTTTTTCTACCTGGCTGAACTCAAGGTCCACTGGAGTTGCCCTGCCAAAAATGGCAATGGAAACGGTAAGGCGGTTTTTCTCATAATCAACCTTTTCAACCGTTCCAACGAAATCCTTAAAGGCTCCGTCAATGGCGCGGACCATTTCCCCGACCTCAAACATGGTCTTGGGCCGCGGGGACTCTTCAGACTCACGAAGACGCGACAGGATCTTTTCTGCCTCAGCTGTTGTTATGGGAAGAGGCCTGTCGGAGGTGCCTCCTACAAAATTGAGTACTCTGTCAGTATGTTTGACCAGCTGCCAAGTTTCAGAATTCATGCGCATCTGGACCAGGACATAGCCCGGGAAAAATTTACGCTCAGACTCGCGTTTCTTGCCGTCCCTGATTTCTTTGACCTTTTCCTTGGGGACTAAAATTTCTCCAAAATCATCCTCCATGCCCATAAGTTTGACCCGCTCGCGCAGAGTCTGGGCAACGCGCTGCTCAAAGCCTGAAAAAGCCTGGATCACATACCAGCGCAAGGGAGACTTACCGTCAGGAGACTTCTGCTCTTCCTTGTGGTCTTCCTTGGTACCCGCAGCTGCATCAGTATCTGCCTTATTCTCCTTAAGGTCCAAATTCTCGGCTGCATCCTTAACTGCATCAGTATCGATGTTCTCAAGGCCCGGCGCGGCAACTTCAGTTGTTAAATCAAAATCATTGACATCTGACATAGGTCTTTCCTCTTACATGGTAATGGCACGCACTACCTGCAGTACCAGAAGATCGCACAAATACAGGAAAAGACTCACAAGGCATACTGCTACAAAAACAATAAATGTAGTCTGCACTGCCTCAGGACGGGTTGGCCACACTACCTTTCTTAATTCAATGTAGGCCTGCCCTGCAAAGGAAATCAGCGTTCTTCCCTTGTTAGTAAACAGTACCACACCAAGTCCTGCCACAATCACGGCAATTACGACGATAGTGCGTACCAGGCGGCCTAAAGTACCCTCATCAAAAATATAGTATTGAGTGTAATAATAATTACCGCCTATGGCCCCGATGATCAGGGCAAAGGAAAGCAGCCATAACAAACGATCCAGCACCAGCGGAACTGCCGCATCCCTGCCTGGGTTTTTGATATTTTTACCTGACTTTACGACAGGAGTTTTTTTCTCCCCTGTCTTTTTAACACCTGCCTTACTGCCAGATGCCCTGGTATTCCCGGCGTCACTCATATTCCGTGCACCCTGTCTGCCTCAAAACCT
Source organism: uncultured Enterobacterales bacterium (assembly GCA_964399665.1). Taxonomy (GTDB): domain Bacteria; phylum Pseudomonadota; class Gammaproteobacteria; order Enterobacterales; family Succinivibrionaceae; genus Avisuccinivibrio_A. The sequence goes on from CAYNSI010000140.1 coordinate 5,603, forward strand.
GCCCTTTAAAGATACACAAACCGCAACCCCAAACGAGGCTGCGGGTAAAACTCTGTACCTTATATTAAGGTTTTAGGCTTTTTTACAATTTACTCAATAATTTCACCGACGACCCCGGCACCTACGGTGCGGCCGCCTTCGCG
>CAYNSI010000141.1:0-5685 GCA_964399665.1 uncultured Enterobacterales bacterium
CCCTCCCCGCCGAAGCGGTGCACGTCAAATCCGTGACCTATACGCATCAAAGCACCTTTGTTACTTTTTACAAGCGCTCTTGCAAGCTCCAAATCAGCAGGACTTGTAATCTTAAAATTGCTGCCCTTTGAGATCACCACCAGGGGTTTATATCCTGTAAGCTCCATGGCAGAGGCCTCATCGGTAACCAAAAGCCCCCTTTCATTTGCCTGATCCATGGCATGAATGAGCTCTTTTGTTTTAAACATCTGCGGAGTCTGGGCCCGATAAAGATCCGCTCTTAGAACAGTTTCAGAGACCACGCCGTTTACGGCACGTTTGAGAGTATCGGCTACCGGTGATACCAAAAGACCGCCCTTATTTTGCCCAATGCAGGTAAGCGCTAGAGTTTCTACATCCTCCTTTTGCACCAAAGGCCTTGCCGCATCATGAACCATTACCCAGGAAGTTGTTGCCAAATCAAGCGCGGCTCTTACACTGTCGCACCTTTCCCTGCCGCCTGCTGCAGTTTTAATTCGGGAAGGCTCCGCAAAAACACAGGATTTAAAAAAACGATCCCCGGGGGAAACTGCTACGATAACGTTATTTACACATGCGCAGGAAAGCAGTTTTGCAACCGTGTACTCTAAGATCGTACTGCCGCACAGATCAAGATACTGCTTGGGAATTGAGGTTCCCATCCTTGAGCCGGTTCCTGCAGCAGGCACGATAACATCGACTTTTTCCAAAGTCACGGGCTACTCTCCTGCACCCTCGTTCTGCTCAGGATTGATGATCCTGTAGAAAGTTTCATCCTTCTTGATAAGACCAAGTTCGGAGCGAGCCATCTCCTCAATGGAAAGATCCCCCTGCTCTAAATCATTAATCTCATCCCTTACGGCATTGTTGCGCCTTGCAAGATGCTCAGAAATTTTTTGGGCCTCGGCAAGCTCCTGTGACACTTTCTGATATTGAGCAATACCATTTTTGCCCTGAAAAATATCATAGGTTAAAAGTCCTATGAGGATCATCAGGATAAGAGCTGCAATGCGCATCTTTACCCCTTACTCCAGGCTGCGCTGATACTCGAAGGCAGCCTTGATGAATCCTGAAAACAAAGGATGACCTTCACGGGGGTTGGAGGTAAATTCAGGATGAAACTGCACCCCGATAAACCATGGATGATCCGGAATTTCCACGATTTCCACCAATTTGTTGTCCGTAGAGAGCCCCGCAATCTGCATCCCCGCATCCGTGATCTTTCCAATTAAGGTGTTATTGACCTCGTAGCGGTGGCGGTGACGCTCGACAATGTTATCTTTGCCATAGAGATCGCGCACCTTGGAGCCTGCTTTAAGATGGCACAATTGACCACCAAGGCGCATGGTGCCGCCCAAGTCAGATTTTTCAGAACGCTTTTCCACGGTACCGTCTTCATCAATCCACTCTGTGATAAGGGCAATCACAGGATAGGGGGTCTTGGGATCAAATTCGGTAGAATTGGCTCCCTTCAAGTGAGCAACATCACGAGCGTACTCGATAATGGCAACCTGCATGCCAAGGCAAATACCCAAATAAGGGATCTTGTTTTCGCGCGCATACCGGGCAGCTAAAATCTTGCCCTCAATACCCCGGCTGCCAAATCCTCCCGGGACCAAGATGGCATCAATGCCGCGCAATACTTCAACGCCGCGTGCTTCAACATCTTCAGAGTCAATGTACTTGATATTAACTGCCAAGCGGTTTTTAAGACCGCCGTGCCTTAAGGCTTCGTTAACCGACTTGTAGGCATCGTGAAGCTCTACATACTTGCCTACCATGCCGATGGTAACTTCGCCCGTGGTATTAGCCTGCTGATAGAGAACCTGTTCCCACTCGAAAAGATCGGCCTCTTGGCAGGAGATCCCAAAGCGATCGACGATAAATTGATCCAAAAACTGGCTCTTTAATAAGGCCGGGATCTTATAAATAGAATCTACATCTTTTAAGGAGATAACCGCCCGCTCGGAGACATTGCAAAACATGGCTATCTTTTGGCGCTCATGCGGGGGGATCGCGCGATCAGAGCGGCAGATCAAGACATCAGGCTGAATGCCGATGGATAAGAGCTCTTTGACTGAGTGCTGGGTGGGCTTGGTCTTTACCTCCCCCGAGGTCTCAAGATACGGCACTAAGGTTAAATGCATGAAGATGGCGTTTTCCCTGCCGATATCAACAGCCAATTGCCTGATGGCCTCCAAAAAAGGCAAGGACTCGATGTCGCCTACCGTGCCGCCGATCTCCACCAAGGCAATCTCATTGCCCTCTGCTGCTGCAAGAATTCTTTCCTTGATGGCATTGGTAATATGGGGAATTACCTGAATGGTAGCCCCAAGATAATCACCGCGGCGCTCCTTGCGGATGACATCAGAATAAATTTTTCCCGTGGTAAAGTTGTTGCGATGCGACATCTTGGTTCTTATGAAACGCTCATAATGGCCAAGATCAAGATCAGTCTCCGCCCCGTCCTCGGTTACAAAAACCTCTCCATGCTGGATGGGACTCATGGTGCCAGGATCCACATTAATGTAGGGATCCAGCTTCAACATGGTGACCTTAAGCCCCCGGGCTTCCAGCAGAGCAGCCAAAGATGCCGCTGCAATACCCTTTCCCAGGGAAGATACTACACCGCCTGTTACAAAAATTAATTTGGCAGGAGAAGATGCCATGAAAAACACCTCAAAAGGAACTTAGCCGCTGATTATATCACAAGGCATCATACATCATCGGCAACAGGAGCAGACGTGTCTAAAGCCTTTCTACGGACATCGCATTAGTGTTTTCTTTGATTTTTTTGAGGGTTCTTTCCAAAGAATCGACCTTATTTACAAGCAGATCGATATCTATAATCGAGAGATCCTTTTTTTTATCAATCCTGGATCTTACTCCCAAAACATTGATTTTCTCATTGGCAATGACGGTGGTGATATCCCGCAAAAGGCCCGAATAGTCAGGAGCGGTGATCCTAACAGTAATGGAAAAGGCTGCTGCATTTGCATCACTCCACTGAGCGTCAATTAAGCGCCCGGGATTTGTTCTGCCAAGATCCCTTAACTGCCTGCAGTCTGTACGGTGTATGGAAACTCCCCGACCCTGGGTGATAAAACCTGCAATGAGGTCACCAGGGATGGGCTGGCAACACCTGGCAAGACGGGTCATCATATTACCCACGCCGGCAATCACAATATTGTTTTTGTGCAGTCTTTTCTGCACTTTTGCCTGAGCCTTTGAGTCAGCGACAATAAGATCCTTAAGATTGTCTTCCTTATCCTGTTCAGAAGACTTTCTACTCAGCCCTTCCTGCAGACAGGAAATTACCTGTCCTGCCTTGATATCGCCTCCGCCAAGTCCGGCCAGAATATCATCTACGCTTCTGACATTAAAACGCGTCAGCTTCTCCTTCAGCAAGGAGACAGCCTGTTCTCTGCTTATTCCAAGACTGCCGCGCAATATTTCACGCTCTATGATCTCCTTTCCGGCAGCAATGTTGCTGTCATAGTCAATCTTTCTAAACCAGACCTGCACTTTGGATCTGGCCTTGGCTGTCTTTAAAAAGCCGTTGTCTGCCTTGAGCCAGTCTCGTGAGGGATTGGGCTCCTTTTGGGTAATGATCTCCACGCTGTCCCCTGTTTTTAACTCATAAGTGTAGGGAACAATACGTCCGTTTACCTTTGCTCCTATACAGCGATGCCCTACCATGGTGTGAACATGATAGGCAAAATCAAGGGGGGTGGCTCCCGTGGGAAGATCCAAAACTTCCCCTCTGGGAGTGAATACATAGACCCTGTCTTCAAAAACCTGTCTTCTAAACTCATCCAGCAGGGCTCCTGACTCTACCATGTCATCACGCCAGGCCAAAAGCTTTCTTAAAAAATTGATGCGCTCCTCAGCTCCTGATGCCTGCCCTGCCCCCTCCTTATACTTCCAGTGGGCAGCTACTCCAAGCTCTGCAGCTTTATGCATGGCTTCAGTGCGGATTTGGATCTCCACAGGCTTATTTCCGTCGCCAAGGACTACGGTGTGAATGGACTGATAGCCGTTGGGTTTAGGGTTGGCAATATAATCGTCAAATTCTTTGGGAATATGCTGCCATCTTGAGTGAATGACGCTTAAAGCCTCATAGCAGTCGGTAAGATTATCCAAAACCACCCTTACGGCACGCACATCATAAAGCTCAGTAAATTCAAGATGTTTTTTCTGCATTTTGCGCCAGATGCTGTAAATATGCTTGGGTCTGCCGTATACCTCACCTTTGATCCCCTCCTTGGTCAGAAGGTCCTTAAGCGTTGAGACAAACTTATTAATGTACTCTTCCCTGACAACACGCTTTTCCCCAAGGCAATCTGCAATATGTCGATAACTTTTAGGATGTAGACATCTGAAGGCTAAATCCTCAAGTTCCCACTTTAGCTGACCAATCCCCAGCCGGTTTGCAAGAGGGGCAAAAATATTGGCAACTTCGCGGGCAACTGCAAGTCTTACCTCTTCACTTTCATTCTTAACTTCCCTGATAACAGCAATTCTCTCTGCAAGCTTAATAACCACGGCACGAACGTCATCAACCATGGAAAGAAGCATTCTTCTTACCCTGTCAACCTGGGACTCAGTGACGCTGCCTAAATTAAGATTCTGCAAAAACTTGATAGCCTCCATGTGTCTTACACTTTGCAAAAGCTTTGCAGGCCCCGGACCGAACTTTTCTTCAATCTCCTCCTTTGATACCCTCCCTGCAGCATACACAGGATACAAAAATGACACCGTAAGGGACTCAAGATCCATGTTAAGCGTCATGAGAATACCGACAATTTCTGCTGACATGCGGGACATCTTCTCAGCCTTGTGCTGATCTTTGGGGCCTAATTTTTCCAGGGCAAAAAGATGGGTTTTATGGAGTTTCACCCTATCCTGTTCAGGAAGATTAAGATTGTCACTCCATTTTTCAAAATCAAAAGCTGCAACATGAGTCTGTCTTACTGCCACCATACTGTCCGATCCTCACATCAGCCTGTCTACAATTCCAAAACTATCATTATCTCTATATGTGACGTCCTTGGAAACATATCAAATACCCCCCAATACTTGATCTTATATCCTGCCCTTAAAAGCTCCTTAAGATCCCTTGCAGCAGCAGGCGGATTGCAGGACACCATTACCACCAATTTACTCCCAAGCCCTGCTACAAATTTGCAGGCCCTTTCAGCCCCTCGGCGCCCAGGGTCAAGCACTACGACATCATAAGCGCTTTTTGCCCACAATTGATTTTCAAATTCCCCCTCAAGATCCACGGCTGCAAATTTTGCATTTGCCAATCCAAGCCTTGCAGCATTTTGTTCAGCACTGGCAATCATGTTTTTTACAATGTCTATGCCCAGAACATCAGCACCTTTCATGGCAATTGGGAAAGTAAAATTACCAAGACCACAGAACAAATCCAAAACTTTCCTGCCTTTTTGAGGAGATACCGCCTCAAGTACTCTTGTTATCAACTTCTGGTTGACAGCTTTGTTTATCTGAATAAAAGAGGACAGGGGAAAGTTTATTCTATTATCGCCGCACTCAAGATAGATCTCATTAGGATCCCCTGCAGCTATCCTTTCTTTTAAAATTTCTTTATTGGTAAGAAGATGCTTGTAAGGCTCAAGAACTGCGATTACAACCTTGTACTGT
>CAYNSI010000142.1:0-5621 GCA_964399665.1 uncultured Enterobacterales bacterium
AGGATCTGACGAAAGACAGGTAACCTTAGTCTGATCTTAATAGAAAAACCACAAGGCCAAGACGAGCTTTAATATGCATCGTGACTGCTCCCCGCCCTGTCAGGCGGGGGTTTGTGCGGCGTTTTTCGCTAAGCCTTGCAAGACTTAAAGCCAAAAGCCGTCAGTCCATGCCTGCCCTTTGCCCTTAAGGGCAGGACAGGGGTTTTAAGGGTTCTGTCAACGCCCCAGGTACTATCAGCCTGAATCTGAAAGTCCCATAGCAGGACTTTGCCTAATCCAAAAAGCCTTTTAAGCCTGCAGATCTGCACGGGTGGCGTAGTTTTCTTAAGGCTTTGGCTTCAATTTGACGAATTCTCTCCCTGGTGACACCAAACTGCCTGCCGACCTCCTCGAGGGTGTGATCTGATGCAAGGCCGATCCCAAAGCGCATTCTTAAAACCTGGGCTTCCCTTGGCGGCATCTCCTCAAGCACGGTATTGATGGCATTTTTAAGGGATTCTGAAGTTGCCGCCTCGGCGGGAACTACAATGGAATTGTCCTCAATAAAATCCCCCAAATGCGAATCGTCATCATCACCTACGGGAGTTTCCAGAGAAATAGGCTCCTTGGCTATCTTCATGACCTTGCGAACCTTTTCTTCAGGAAGGCCCATTTTAGCTGCCAGCTCCTCGGGGGTAGGTTCACGGCCCTTTTCCTGCAGCATCTGCCTTGAAATGCGGTTGAGCTTGTTGATAGTCTCAATCATATGCACCGGAATGCGTATGGTACGTGCCTGATCTGCTATAGATCTGGTAATGGCTTGACGGATCCACCAGGTGGCATAGGTTGAAAACTTGTAGCCGCGGCGGTATTCAAACTTATCCACAGCCTTCATCAAGCCGATATTGCCCTCCTGGATAAGATCCAAAAATTGTAAGCCGCGATTGGTATATTTCTTGGCAATGGAAATCACCAGGCGCAAATTGGCCTCCACCATTTCCTTTTTGGCTTTTTTTGCCATAGCATCGCCCATCATGACGCGGCGGGAAAGTTCACGAAGCCTGGAAATGGAGATCCCTGCTTCTTCTTCAACTTCCTTAAGGGCATTAACGCACTCTTCAATTTCCTCACGCTTTTCCTTTAGGCGGGCAGCATAGGCCTTGCGGGGTTTGCAGGCCTTGTCAAACCAGGCCATATCAGATTCGCGGTTGGAGTCCGTGTAAAAGGTTTTTAAATCCTCAACCTTCATGCCGCAGCGGGTTACTGCAATATCCCTGATCCTGCGATCCTGCCTTTTGACACGATCCATCATATCGTGCATCTGAGACAACAGCTTTTCTAACTGGCTTGGGACCAGCCTGAAAGTAGCAAACATCTCAGCCAGCTTCTTAAGTTCAGTCTCATACTTTTTTTTGGCAGAAGCGCCCTTTTTATCACGATAGGAGGCAACTTTGTCATACTGCATTCTCAGCTCTGCAAATTTCTGTCTTACTAAGGCAGGATCAGGCCCGTCCTGGGATGCAGCAGAAGTATCACTGCTGACATCTTCATCATCGGTTAAAGCTTCCGAATGCACAACTCCCTTGGCAGAACCTTTTTTGGTCTTTGTTTTGCCTGTCGCTTCAACATCTTCAGTGTCATCATCACCATCTATGACATCCTCAAGATCGTCGACATTATCATCTGCAAGCAATTCATCGGTTTCAGCCTCAGGCTCTTTGGCACTGCCTGCCCCTGCTGCAGGCTGTGCCTTTGCAGCAGGTACCGTCCCTTCATCCTCTAGGGGGTCTGCAAAACCTACTACAATATCACCAAGGCGGATGCTTGAGGTTTCATTATTGGCCTCATCTACCATGCGAAAGAGCTCTTCCATGGCCTTAGGATATTCAACCACGCACATTTGTACGTCATTGGTGCCACGCTCAATGCGCTTTGAAATCTCAATTTCATCCTTGCGCGTTAGAAGCGAGACATTGCCCATCTCCCGCATATACATGCGCACAGGATCGGTGGTTCTGCCAATGTCAACCGTAGCATCCAGCTGATTGGCTACGGTTTCCACATCCTCTTCCACTTGCGAGTTGACATTTAAGAGAATGTCATCAGGATCCGGCGGGGTTTCACAAATGTTGATCCCCATGTCGCTGAAGGTTTGGATAAACATTGAGAGCTGATCCCCGCTTATGATATCGGGGGGGATCAAATCGTTGATCTCCTCAATGGTAAGATAACCCTGCTCCTTACCTTTGGCGATTAACTGCTTAAACTCGGTGCTAGCTGAATTATGATCCATCAATCATGATCCTCTGGGGTTGCAACCATAAAACTCCTTTTGTTTCCTGTGACGGTTTGCTGCAAATACTGATAAGATGCACCATGTGCTTATGCTTACCCTAAATAATCACCCAAGAAACTTAAAGGAGGCAGACCATACGTCTTAAGGCCTGCAGCCTAAATTTTTCAAAATTCTTTAAAAAGGGCTAAGACGTAAACCCTGTAAAAAAAAAGTTTTAACCTAAACTCAACTGCAACTGCAGCGGCAGCGACAGATGCAGCCTTGGGTCTTAATCTCCAAAGCCTGTCAGGCAGCATATGCTTGGAATCTTCAAATCCCAAAATATAAGGCAGCATAAAACAGGTTTTCAAAGCACTTTTACTCTTATCCATGCCCTTATTAAGTAAATAGTGACAAATTCGTCCCAATTAAAGCTCCGACCCGTAATTTTTTCCTGCCCGTAATCTTTTCCGACTCGTATTTTTTTAAAATCCTCTAATAAAGCTCATACTAAAGCTCAATATCATCAGGGATCTCAGCATTGTGACTTACTTCCTGGACATCATCAAGATCTTCTAAAGCATCAATCATCTTGATAACCTTCAGGGCAGTATCCCTATCAAGCTGAACCTCCGTAGAAGGATTTTGTACAATCCTGGCACTATCAGGCTTTACCCCCGCAGCATCAAAGGCCTCTACTACGGCTGCAAAAGCCTCGGGGGAGGTAATAACATCAATGGAGCCGTCATCATTGCCGTGGACATCATCAGCCCCCGCATCAAGAGCCTTTTCCATAGCTTCATCTTCTGTGATGCGGACTGCACCCTTGTCATCGGGAAGAAAACTTATGATCCCCTGTCTTGTAAAAAGATAGGACACCGAACCTGAAGTTCCTAAATTGCCGCCGAATTTGGTAAAGGCATGACGAACTTCAGATGCCGTGCGATTGCGGTTATCAGTCATGCATTCGACCATGACCGCAACTCCTCCGACCCCATAGCCTTCATAGACAATAGTCTCAAGATCGGTACCTTCCCCGCCGCCTACGCCGCGCTCTATGGCACGCTTTATGGTGTCGCGGGTCATATTCTGGGCCAAAGCCGATACCACGGCAGAGCGGAGCCTGGGATTTGATGACTCATCACCGCCACCTAATTTGGCAGCCGTGGTGATCTCCCTGATAAGCTTGGTAAAGATTTTGCCGCGCTTGGCATCCTGGGCGGCCTTTCTAAAACGAATATTAGCCCACTTTGAATGTCCTGACATGTTGGTCTCCTAAAAAGGCCTTAATTACTGCACCTTAGTATCAACTGCAATGGCAAGCTCCCTTAAGGCTTCCTCTGAGGGAACACTGGGGGCCCCTGTCATAAGGCAGGCTGCTGCAGTAGTCTTTGGAAAGGCTATAACATCGCGGATATTATCAGTTCCTGTCAATAACATGGTGATGCGATCCAACCCCAGGGCAATGCCACCGTGGGGCGGTGCACCATATGAGAGGGCATCAAGAAGAAAGCCGAATTTTTCCCTGGCCTCATCCTCTTTGATTCCCAAAACCTTAAATACCGCCTCCTGCATCTTCTCATCGAAGATCCTCAAGGAGCCGCCGCCTGCCTCATAGCCGTTAATGACCAAATCATAGGCATCGGCGTGGACTGAGAGAGGATCGGCTATCAGCTCTTCTGCTGTCACTTTTGAAGGCGAGGTAAAAGGATGATGCATGGCACTGACTTGTGACTCGGCATTCACCTCAAACATCGGAAAATCAACTACCCACAGAGCCTTGAAGCCTTCTGATACTAAATTAAGATCTTTTCCTGCCTTAAGCCTCAAAGCCCCCATGAAGGTTTGAACCTGTAAAGTTTTGCCGCATCCTACCAAAACCAAGTCACCAGATTTGGCCCCGCTTAAGTCTACTATAGCCTTAAGCTCAGATTCTTTGACATGTTTTGCAATTGAAGACTGTAATCCTGATGCACCTTTTTGCAAATCTTGCACCTTAATGGTTATAAGACCTGAGGCGCCAAGCTTTTTGACAAAATCTACAAAACCGTCAATCTCACGGCGGGATAAAGAAGCTCCTCCTGGCAGTGCAAAAGATACTACCGCACTTTTAGGATCATTTGCTGCCTCAGATAACACCTTGAATTCACAGTCTTTTAAGGCAGAGGATAATTCATGAAGCTCAAAGTCAATGCGCAAATCCGGCTTGTCGGTGCCGTATCTTGCCATGGCCTCTTCATAGGTTAACACGGGCAGCACTCCAAGGTCACAGCCTGCAATTGCAGCAAAAAGGCCTCTTACCATCTCTTCTATCACAGCCCTTATCTCACTTGAGGCCATAAAGGATGTTTCCACATCAATTTGGGTAAACTCAGGCTGCCTGTCAGCCCTTAGATCCTCATCACGAAAGCATTTTACTATCTGATAATAGCGGTCATACCCTGCTATCATCAAAAGCTGCTTGAAAAGCTGCGGGCTTTGCGGCAGGGCATAAAATTTGCCGTGATAAATCCTAGAGGGAACCAGATAGTCGCGGGCGCCTTCAGGGGTTGCCTTGGTAAGCATGGGAGTTTCAATATCCAAAAACCCCCTGCTGTCTAAAAAAGATCTTATATAAGCGGTAATTTTAGCTCTTGTCTCAAGAATTCTTACCATCCTTTCGCGGCGCAAATCAAGGTAGCGGTAACGAAGCCGCTGCTCTTCAGTATTATCCTGATTAAAGTCCAAAGGAAGCGGGGCTGCCTTGTTAAAGATGGTAAGATCTTCGGCATAGATCTCAACCTCCCCGGTTGCCATCTTTTTATTTATCTGATCACAAGGTCTTGCCTTTACCTTTCCTGTAACCTTTATGCAGTACTCATTGCGCAAAAGGGCAGCATTGTTATAGGCCTTACTTTCGTCAGGATCAAAAACCACCTGGATGGTGCCGCTCCTATCTCTTAACTCAATAAAGATGAGTCCGCCAAGATCCCTGCGGCGATTTACCCAGCCGCACAGCACCACCTGCTCACCCTTAAGGTTTAATCCCACCTCACTTAGATAATGAGAACGCATTGACATTACTAAAGTCCCGAATGCCTACCAAATACTTAGCCGGTCTTTTATTGCAAAGCAGATTATTAAGGAAAACAACAAGTTTCCTAACCTGACCAATCATCAAGTCTGACCGAATAACTGCTGTTTATAAAGAGCAGGTAATTATAACGAATTTATAAACCCTATAGAAGATCTTATGTTTACGATTCTAACAGTGTTAAGTTTATGCGGCTTATCTGCCTGAAATTTTGTCAGGGGATCTTTTGCAAAAGGTGACTCTTATCTTTTGGAATCAGCAGCCTTTAAGCTTGTCAAGCTGCTCTTGAGTTAA
>CAYNSI010000143.1:0-5570 GCA_964399665.1 uncultured Enterobacterales bacterium
ACCGAAACTCTGATGATGGAAAAAGCCTGGGATGATATTGCGGTGCAGGTGGCAAAGGATGTGGCTGAGCATTTACAAAGTATTGTTAATCTGAGCGCAGAAGATGTGGTAGGCGGCAGTTTCTTGTAATTTAAAGCAGCAAGAGGTCCAAGTAGGTCTTACGCTGGTTCTTTTACAACTTTTCCGGCTAAACTTTTACAATTTCCGCTAACTTTTTTACAGTTTTTCCGCTAATTCTTTAACAAGACGCCAATCGGAGCAAAAGCTCGTTTTTGTCCAGACAGCACAGCAGCAGGAGCTGAGGAAAAAGCGATCTCCTTACGAAGATCATGCAGCATTGCCGCATAGCAGAAGGTGAGGGCGGGGCAGGGGCTTGGCTGCGCCCCTGTCCGATTACGTGTGGTAAGTGATGAAATTACTTAAGACTTTCTTTGAAGAAGTCACTGATTTTATCCATAGGGATCTTATCCATTTGATCGTAAAGATCGGTATGGCTTGCCTCCGGGATAATTATTAATTCCTTATTGTTTCCCGTAAGCTTTGCAAAGGCCTCCTCAGAAAAGTAGCGTGAGTGAGCGTTTTCGCCATGGATAATTAACACTGGATTTCTGATCTCGGCTGCAAAATCATGTTGCGGCGTATTGATAAATGATAGTGTACTTGTGGCATTCCAGCCGCCGTTAGAGTTTAAAGATCTAGGGTGATAGCCGCGTTCGGTCTTATAGTACGCATAGTAATCTTTAAGAAACTGCGGAGCATCATCCGGCAGTACATCAGGAAGGCCGCCGCCTAATGTATACTGCCCTCGTGCATAGTCTTCCGTGCGCTGGTTATTTAAGTCTTCCTTGAGCTTGTAGAGACTATCGGAGTCAAGACTCTTGAAGTATCCGTCATGGTTTACTTCTGACATGTTGTACATGGTAACGCAGACGGTGCCTTTAACCCTGGTGTCGATAGAAGCAGCGTTCAAGGCAATGCCGCCCCAGCCGCAGATCCCTAAGATTCCTACTAAATTGGGATCTACATCATCACGAGTAGTAAGATAATCTACCGCAGCCTGAAAATCTTCGGTGTTGATATCAGGAGAGGCCACGTAGCGCGGATTTCCGCTGCTCTCACCGGTAAAAGACGGATCAAATGCTATGGTTAGATAACCCCGCTCGGCTAATGTTTGAGCGTAGAGACCTGAAACCTGCTCTTTTACTGCACCAAATGGTCCTGATACGGCAATAGCAGGAAACTTACCTGTAGCATTCTTAGGGATATAAAGATCTGCTGCTAAGGTGATGCCAAAACGATTTACAAAAGTAACTTTTTCATGGATCACCTTATCACTTAAGGCAAACACCTTATCCCAATTGGAAACTAAATTGATACTTTCAGGTTCGATATTACTTCCTGGTGGATTATTACTATTAATTGCCATAGCACATTCTCCGAATCCGACAGATAGAGCCAGAGCCAAACTCAAGTATTTAAATTTTTTTATCATAGTGACACCCTCTTGCGGGTTTAACTCCTACCTGCGGCGAAGTATATCCTTAACTGAATTTGGAATTTAGAGCAAATGGCTTTTTTACTCAATTCAGATAATTAAATGAGAGAAATTGGCATAAGCCCATACCAAGGTCATACCCTCGGGTGGCTGCTGGCAATGATTTGGACGCCCCCGACAATGATTCTGCCGCCTGAAGGTATTGGGCTATCAGATCAAGGCAGTGACCCAAAGGAAGCAGAAGAGAACACCACAGCGCACCGGGAAAGCACAAAAAGGATATGTCCTCATCTGCAGTCATGCGGTATCTGACTACAGCTGGAACAAAGCTCTCGACTTAAGATCCAAGATTCACTGCCTGTAAAAATAACAGACAGGGAGCTATGTCTAAGACAGGTTCACCAGGTTTACCTGGTCTTGTCAGGTAATTGTTCCTTGGGCTCGTTATTGACTATTACCGTAGAGCGGGCGGGGATCGTTATGGTCTTACCCTGCGTCAATTCCTTGATAAACTCCTTTTCAAGAGCAGCAGATCCTGAAGTTTGGCCGTAGCAGAAAACTTTTAGATTTTCCCGTGATAAGAGCTCAAATAAAGCCTCGAGACCCTCGCCATGATCAGTACGGCGTACATTGCGTCCTGAAAGGGGGATCAGCAGACTTTCCCCGCTGTCGTCACTATAATCCTTTTGAGCAGCATCAGAAGGAAGGTACATGGCAGCCAAAAGAGGCATCAGGATGGATCCCTGCTCAATTTTTACCGCCTGGCGGGAGGAATTTACCAGAACTATGCTGAAACGGTCATTAAAAAGCCGCACATAACCAAAGTAGGCTCCGCCTGCTGTGATAAAGATCTGCGTGCCCAAAGTTAAGGCTTCATTGCTGCGGCGCATTTGCGCAAGCTCATGCAAAAGACTTTGGATCTTCGCAGAATACGGGCTTACATGGTGATCTTTCATAAGGCCAAAGGGCAGGGGTGAGCGCGGCCCCATCTGATATTGATTGAGTACATCTCCTAGCTCATCACCCTGGTAAATGCAAGGGATCCCCCGCCAGGTATAAAGCACGGCCAAAGCTGCCATATAAAGGGATTTTTCCCCTCCTATGATGGAGAAAAACCGCGGCAGATTGTGACTGTCAAGTTGATTTATAAGACAGAGTTTTATCTGCTGGGACATTCCTACAGAATAGTTTTCGCAGGTCCTTCTTAAATCCTCCCCGGTATAGGGTGTGGGTTCCCCAAAAAGATTGACTCCCCCGAAAAATGCCCTGACAGGGCCGGTGAACCCGGTGTAATTAATGCATCCGTCCAAATTGCCGGAGTGATTTAAGGCATAGCGGGCATCAGCAAGAAAATCCCCCAGCATCAGGATGTCCTCGCGCATTTTATGAGCTTCCGTGCTCATCTGCGTCAGGCGCTTGAGATTATGCATGGACGTGCCCTTATCGCCTATCTGGGATGCAGCATCAAGGCACCATCCGTCAATGCCATAGGGCAGTTTGATATACTTTTTTAAGACAGAATTATCACCTTTGAAAATAGCATGTCTAAGGCCCCGGCTTTGGTAGTTTAGTTTGGGAAAGTCAGGACAATCATTGTAATAACGGGCATTGTCACTGTCGGAAAAATGGTAATAATCCCTGAATGGGGAGTCTTTATGGTGGCAGGCCCCCTTTCCCGTAGCTTCGGTGCGATCAAACCAGGGGTGATGATCTCCTGTGTGATCAAAAGGTGCGGTCAGGATAAGATGCATTTCGTAGCTTAGGGTGCTCATGCGCAGTCTTTTAAGTGCCCCGTTGCCGCCAAAATGCGGATCTGTGGTGTCAAAGTCTTCCACATCATATTTGGCAGGTGAGGATGCCTTGAAAATTGGGGTCAGAAAGATTCCGTTGCAGCCTAAGTCCCTGATATAAGGCAGCATGGCACAGACTCCGTCCAAATCGCCGCCGCAGTGAATCTTATTAAGATCCTTGTACTCAAATTCATCATTGTGAATGGGGACATCGGATTTGAATTTGACGGCATCGACAATAAAACAGCCCTTTGAGCTTGCAAAGCGATCGACAAAGATTTGATACAAGATCATGTCAGGGGCCCAGGAAGGATGAGCGTCTTTAAGTTCAAAGGCAAAGCAGTGTTGCAGCAGGGGACTTTCACGCGACATGCCAAGAGAGCTGTACCAAACTACATCTATGATCTCACCTGCGGTATTGTGCAGCAGGATTTCAAAGCTGTAACGCTGCAAATTAGTCCCCTCATCAAGGGGGATCTGAGCTTCAAAACGGTGGATACCGGATCTTGAGCCGGTGTAGACCATATCAACTCTTACAGGCTCATGGTTGGGAAATGCCGTAAGTACGGCCTTAAGCCTTTTGGGACTTGCTCCGCGCACAAAGAGAACCGTGTTCTTGTCATTATCCTTTGGAGCCGTGGAGGTGTGAAAACACTGGAAAGGAAGATTGGTTCTCGGTGAGGTGGTGTTTTGACGCATATCCTGCCTTAATTTTTATAGTTTTGCCAAAGTTCTTCTTAGTGCCTCATAGGTATGGGCAACACCCTTTATATGGACTCTTTCTCCCGGGGAGTGCAGCTCCTTGATCGTAGCACCAATGGAGATCAGTTGTAATGAAGAAGGTCCTTTTTGTGATAAAAAGGCACACTCTAATCCAGCATGGATTACGGTGACCTTAAGATTCCCTCCAGTAACTTCCTGCCACATTTTTTGGTAGGTATCAATTAAGCAGTTTTTTGAAGGAGAAAGCCAGGGGCTGTGTTCACCTGATATTTGCGTTTTAAGTTTTGTCCCAAGGCTTTGACAAAAAGCATTATCAGTCTGTAAATGTGCCGCTTCGTGAAGATCCTGCTTTTTGAGGGAACGGGGCAGGAGATTAAGCCTAAAAATGCCTTTGTCAAATCGTGCAATTCCAAGGTTGCAGGATGTTTGTACCACACCAGGATCGATATCAGACCAGGAAAGAACTCCAAGCCTTAAGCTGCCCACAAGATTCAGCATTTCCTTGGTTGATTGATCCTGTGCAAATTCTTCATCAGTGCCGTCACAGCTGTCGCCTCTGGTTATCTTAAGTTTCATGTCAGGATCGGTTTTGGCAAACTTTTCTTTAAGAGTGTCAAAGCAAGTTACAAGTTCATCTTTTAACTTAAGAAGTTTGTCCCCTGGGACTGCAATTTTAGCCTCACATGATGAGGCAATGGCATTGCGGACAGCGCCTCCTGTAAAGTTCCCCAGTAAAAACTTCTCACCGGTACTTTGCAGAAGCTCTGCCATCAGGGCTATGGCATTGGCCCTGCCCAAATGGATGTCACTGCCGCTGTGGCCTCCTTTAAGATCATAAAGATTAAGTTTTAACACCTCAAAAGAGTCAGGCTTTGGGATTAAATCTGCGGTGTACTCCAGGGCAACATCAAGAGATCCTGCGCATCCTACAAATAAAACCCCGTTTTCAACCGAGTCAAGATTAATAAGGTACAAGGCCCCTTCAAGATATTTAGGATCAAGCAGACAGGCCCCTTCCATGGTAGTTTCTTCTGCCGTGGTGAAAATGGCGGTTATGGGGCCGTGGGGAAGATCCTCATCATCAAGAATTGCAAGAGCAGTTGCAATGCCGATGCCGTCATCAGCTCCTAAGGTAGTGCCCCTTGCAGTGACAAAGCCGTCAGAGTCAACTTTTGGGATTATAGGATCGGTTAAAAAGTTATGCAAAGAATCCTGGGTCTTCACGGGGACCATATCCAAATGGGCCTGCAGGATCACCATGGGGGCATTTTCCCTTCCTCTGGCTGCTTTCTTCTTGATGATAACGTTGCCTGCCTTATCAATAAAGGCATCCATGCCTGCAGATTTGGCGTATCCTGCCAAAAAATTTGCCAGGGCAGCCTCATGCCCTGAAGGGTGCGGGATCTTGCAGATGTCGGCAAAATGATTCCAAAGCCTTTTAGGCTCCAATTCTCGTATTGACATAGATAAATTCTTAAACAAAAAAAACAACATGAAAGTCTACTTTAATTATAATTGGCAGCTCTGATTTTGTTGGTGTTTAATTTGGAACTTGCTAGAAA
>CAYNSI010000144.1:0-5561 GCA_964399665.1 uncultured Enterobacterales bacterium
AAATACTGAACTTCTAAAATCTCAAAGCTAACCATCCCTTTGGGGATCTTGATTGCAACCTCATCATTGGCTGTTTTTCCCAAAAGCCCCCTTGCTATAGGGCTTTGATAGGAAATGAGATTCTGCTCAATATCAGCCTCATCCTCACCTACAATACGGTAAGTGATTTGTTCGTCACTATCGAGGTTCAAAACCGTTACCGTAGCCCCGAATACCACTTTTAAGGGCTCATCGGCCGGGGGCTTAAGCTTGGTCACATCTATGACATTTGCCGAAGCAAGTTTGGCCTCAATATCCTTGATGCGGGCCTCACACAGCCCCTGCTCCTCCCTGGCGGCATCATATTCGGCATTCTCGCTGAGATCCCCGTGAGATCTTGCCTCTGCGATGGCAGCGACAATTCTGGGCCGCTCTTTAGTCTTTAATCTTTCCAATTCCTCTCTCAACAGCATCTGGCCGCGAGATGTCATGGGAGTCCTTTCCATTTGAGCTTAACATCCTAAAACAAAGAAAAGACGCCTCTACTGCGGCGCCCTTGTGAAAATAAATTTAGCCCAAACCAAAGTCCTTTGCAAGGATTGTTTTACAAGGCAGGTTATTTTTTGAGATCTTCAAAAAAATTCTTTACGGAATCAAAAACTCCCTCCGTTTTGCGGCTCTCGCCGCTTCCAGTCCTGGAGGCAGAAGAACCTGCAGCATGTGATGGGGTATTGTCATCCACGGGTCCCTTGTAAACCGCCTCAAACTTGCGCAAGAGTTCTTTTTGCTCTTCATTAAGACCTACAGGAGTTTCTACTAAAATCCTGCAATAAAGATTGCCCTTGCTATAAGTTCTGACACTTTTAACCCCTTTTCCTGACAGCCTCATTACAGTACCGCTTTGGGTCCCGGGGGGTACTGCTATGGATACCCTGCCCTCTAAGGTGGGGATCTCAACCTGACCTCCCAAGGCTGCCGTTACCATAGGGATCTTCTTATCGCAACTTAAATCATTGCCTGAGCGCTCAAAAATATCATGCTGCTTTACGGCAACCTGAACGTAAAGATCACCTGCAGGTCCACCGCGCACTCCTGCCATTCCGGCATTGGCAAGACGAATCCTGTCGCCGCTGTCCACTCCTGCAGGAATGTCAATAGAAAGGGTTTTGGCACTTTCCACCCTGCCTTCGCCATGACATTTTTTGCACGGATCTACAAAGACAAATCCCAAACCGCTGCACTTGGGACATTCCTGCTGCACGGCAAAAAAGCCCTGTCTGGTTTGAATAACTCCGCGGCCGCGGCAGTTGGGACATTCCTTCTTATTGGAAGGATTTTTGGAGCCGCTGCCATGGCATTCATCACATTCAACCAAGGTTTTGAGATTGACCTTGCGCTTGACTCCGGCTACGGCCTCCTCTAAAGTGAGTTCAACGGTAATGCGCATATCCTGGCCGCGCTGGGACTCGCGTCTAGGTGAGCCTCCGCTTCCTCTGCCCTGACCGAAGATATCGCCGAAAATACCGCCGAAAATATCACTAAAATCAGCCTCCGTGAAAGGATTGCCGCCTGCTCCCCCCAGACCTTCAAGACCTGCAAAACCACTGTGATCGTATATCTGCCGCTTTTGGGGATCTGAGAGAACCTGATAAGCCTCATTGATCTCCCTGAATTTTTCCTCTGCATTATCTTCTTTGCAGTGATCCGGGTGATACTTGATGGCAAGACGCTTAAAAGCCTTTTTAATAGCAGCCTCATCAGCATCGCGGGAAACCCCTAAGACCTCATAGTAATCTCTCTTTTGAGCCATACCACAACCTTAAATCATAAAAGCAGCCAAGATTTTAGCTGCCTGGTTTCAAAGGACCTGCACATGACACAAAGCCCCTGATATAGGGGCCTTACCAACGTGCTGATAACAAACTACTTCTTATCTTCCGGTACTTCTTCAAATTCAGCGTCTACAACGCCATCGTCTGCTCCACTGCCTGAGGGTTCAGCTTGAGCATTGGAAGTGCCGGTCTGAGCTCCCTGAGCCTTAGCCTGTGCTGCCTGCATCAGGGCCTGCCCTGCCTCCATCAGGGACTTTTCTGCATTTTCAATGCGATCTTTATCATCCCCGCGGATTGCAAGCTCAAGCTCGCCTATGGCCCTTTGTACTCTTTCCTTATCAGAATTGCCTACAGCATCCCCGGCTTCCTCAAGTTGCTTTTTCATGGCATGGATTGTGGCATCGGCACGATTTCTAGCATTGGCCAGATCTTCAAATTTCTTATCCTCAGCACTGTGTGCTTCAGCTTCCCTTACCATGCGCTCAATATCAGCCTCGGAAAGCCCTGAGGAAGACTGAATAGTGATCTTCTGCTCCTTGCCGGTATTCTTGTCTCTGGCACTAACGTGGATAATACCGTTGGCGTCAATGTCAAAGGTAACCTCAATTTGAGGCATGCCGCGCGGTGCAGGAGCTATGCCTTCGAGGTTAAACTGCCCCAGTGACTTATTATCAGAAGCTCTCTTTCTTTCACCCTGGAGCACATGAATGGTGACAGCCGGCTGATTGTCTTCTGCTGTCGAGAACACCTGGGACTTCTTGGTAGGAATGGTAGTGTTCTTTTCAATTAGGGTGGTCATTACCCCGCCTAAAGTCTCAATACCCAATGACAGGGGAGTTACGTCAAGAAGCAGCACATCCTGCTTGGTGCCTGATAATACTCCTCCCTGAATGGCAGCCCCTATTGCCACAGCCTCATCAGGATTGACATCCTTGCGCGGCTCCTTACCAAAGAAGTCGGAAACAAGCTTTTGGACCATAGGCATACGAGTCTGTCCGCCTACTAAGAGCACATCATTGATATCCCCTACGGATAAACCGGCATCAGACAAGGCAGTTTTCACAGGCTCCAAGGTCTTTTGCACCAGATCTTCGACCAGTGACTCCAGTTTGGCACGGGTCATCTTGATATTCATGTGCTTTGGACCTGAAGCATCTGCTGTTATGTAAGGTAAATTAACATCAGTCTGCTGAGATGATGAAAGCTCAATCTTGGCCTTTTCGGCAGCTTCCTTTAATCTTTGCAGAGCAAGCTGATCCTGCCTCAGATCCACCCCTTGATCCCGCTTGAACTCATCTACCAGATAATTGATGATCCTGTTGTCAAAATCCTCACCGCCTAAGTGGGTATCACCATTGGTGGCCAAAACCTCGAAGGTTTTCTCACCTTCAATTTCATCTATATCAATAATGGAAATATCGAAGGTACCGCCGCCTAAGTCATATACGGCAATTTTCTGTTCACCCCTGCCCTTGTCCTCACCATAGGCAATAGATGCTGCTGTAGGCTCATTGATAATGCGCTTTACATCAAGTCCTGCAATACGTCCTGCATCCTTGGTGGCCTGACGCTGTGAGTCATTAAAATAGGCAGGACAGGTGATAACAGCCTCGGTTATCTCCTCACCCAAAATCTCCTCGGCAGTCTTTTTCATCTTCTTCAAGACTTCAGCTGAAATCTGGGGAGGTGCCAATTTTTTATCCTTTACCTCAACCCAGGCATCCCCGTTATCGGCACGGACAATCTTATAGGGCATAATGCCAAGATCGCGCTGTACTTCCGCATCCTCGTAGCGGCGGCCTATCAAGCGCTTGATGGCAAACAAGGTATTCTTTGGATTGGTAACAGCCTGACGCTTGGCAGCCTCACCAACTAAAATCTCACCGTCATCAGCATAAGCAACAATTGAAGGAGTAGTACGGCGGCCTTCACTGTTTTCCAGCACACGAACCTTATCCCCTTCCAACACTGCTACGCAGGAGTTGGTCGTACCAAGATCAATACCAATAATCTTTCCCATTTTTTGTCTCCGTAACTTCAAAGCTCCACAAATTTACGCTGATTATTTCTGTGAGCCTTATCAAATTCTTTTTCTTGTCTGATCCTCAAATGAGGTCATCAAATCCTGTTTTCAAGATCTAAGCTTCAATATTTATTTGTTTCCCGGACTCATTGTCACTTTCAACTGCCTCATTAGGGGCATTGGAAAGAGCCTTAGAAACCATTACCATGGCAGGGCGCACCACTCGGCCGTTTAATAAAAACCCTTTTTGCATCACTTTTACAATATGATTGGGTTCAACCTCATCGGTGGGTACCATGGCTATTGCCTGGTGAAAGTTGGGGTCGAAAATCTCACCTTCAGGATCCAGGCGCTCTACTCCGAAAGAGCCAAGTTCCTTTAAAAACAGCTTCATAGTCCCCTCAACACCTTCTAAGGTGGGGATTACGGCCTCATTGCTGCGATCTGTTACTGCAATGGCCTGATCCAGGGCATCTACTACCGGAAGCAGTGCTTTGACAAAGCTTTCCAGCGCAAATTTACGCACCCTTTCAACCTCGGCTTCAGCGCGTTTTCTGCCATTGACAGCTTCTGCTGCCTGACGGAGCATCTCCTCTTTTTGCCTGGCATTTTCCGCTATGAGATCTGCAATCTGCTTCCTGAACCCTTCAATTAAAGCCTGATCGCCGCCTAAAACTTCCCTGTCATCTCCATTGTCCTCAGATGAGAACTCCTCATCATCAATATCAGAGTCAGGGGCAAAATCCTCATCCTTTAAAACGTCCCTGTTTTCCTTTACCAGGCGTTCATAGTCTTCTTTGGCTTTGTCATCAAGCCCTTCTGTATAAGACTCATTATCATCTGGTAACTCGTTGAGTTCATCCACATTCTCTGAAGTCTTTACTTCCTGATCCATTGCATAAACCTTTAATACGAAAAATAAGCTTTATGCTACATGGGGACGTACCTGTGTTTTTTCAAGAGGATTAAGCAAAAAAGCTGTGGGTAAATTTACCTTCAAAACAAAAAGGGGTAAAAAAGACTCTTGCATTAAATCGGTTGTCACCTGATTTTAAGCCCCGTGAAGGTTAGGCTTTTTTGCACCCTTTTCTAAGGGACCAGAGTAAAAATGCGTAGGCTTTGGCGGCAGTTGTCACACGTTTGACATTGAACACTGTTTCATCATATTGTCAAGGATTGACAAATCGATTTTACTTGTAAGTATCAAGGCCCAATTCTGTTTTTGGTAAAATTATGAATAATTTCAAGCTGTTCCCCCCGCCAGCATAAATCACGCCATAAAGAACTGACCCTCGGCAACGAGAATCCCATCCTCGAGGGAATAAGACGTGCATTGAGCACGGACCTTGGGAAAAGAAAAACTACCGCAGCCCCTGCCATTGCAGCACTGATTCTCGCGGGTTTTTGCCCGCAGCGCAGGCTGATGCTGTCACAGGAAACAGCGACAATTCCGGTGTGGTGGTCATAGAAAACGGCAGTGTTGTTAAACCAACCGGTTCCAATGTAACATCGATCGACGACGTATACGGCTGGTATTACCTATACACCGATGGCACAACGGAGGCGAGTGCAATAACAGGCAGCGTGTCCATTAAAAACAGTTTGGTTACCGATGTCTACGGCGGATACGCCGATGTCTCTGTCTCCTTAAGCGGCTCCGGCGAAGCTGGGGACGTCACCGCTAAAGCCGACAACAGTTCTTTAAGAGCACCTTCTAGCGCCCCTTA
>CAYNSI010000145.1:0-5481 GCA_964399665.1 uncultured Enterobacterales bacterium
TTGGCACAGACCGTTAGATCTCCTGTTAGCGGTAAACCTAAAACCACTGTGATATATAACTTTGGGAGAAAATCAGTACTTGAAAGCCAACGGCCCGGCTTTCTTGCTCGTCTTGAAAAACACTATGAACGCTTAAAAGAGCGCCGGCTCCTTAGCAAAGAGCGCAGTATTCAAGCCCATATTAAAGCAGCTGAATTAGAGATCGGCAGCAACAGTGTGGCAAAGCCCGACTATAAGATAGATGAGATTGCCTCACCGCTGCTAAGCTATGCTCTTTTCCCGCTTTCACAAATCTGGGAGAAGGACTTTAAGCTCAGCTATAAGATAGACTATCTGCAAAAACGCTATGAGATCTTGGCAAAAACAGGTAATGCCCCCTGCTATAAGATAAGTCAAGCAGCCTCCTATCTTGCCTGTAGTCGTATTATTGCACCATCATCTATTCTAAAAGCGATTACCTCCCGACCTGGCTTCATAGCTGACTTTAACAGCTTATTTTCCCTGGAGGATACTTATCGCTGTCTGGATTTTCTTGCCAGATTTAAAGATGATATTGTCAAACACTTAAATGAAAGCTTTAGATCAGGATAAAAACTGCTGGTAAGGACTATTTGAGGTTACCTCACTTACAGGATAGTTAAGCCTGCGGATAAAATCATCCAGGGCATCTCCTGTACTTCCTGTAACATCAAAACCGCATAATACCGAGCAGAACTCCAGATCTGAAATTCTAAAATGAAACAGGGTGATACTGTACATATCCCCTAAAGTCTCCAGGAATTTGCCCAAGGCATTTTTGGTATTGGGAAATTCAAACAAAAAGAGCTTTTCCTCAATACTGATGGTAGGATGGCCGCCTATCATGTAGCGGACATGATCCTTTGCTATGGCATCATCCGTAAGATCTGTTACCAAATAGCCTTTTTGATGCAGTGAAGAGACTATGCTGTTAAGCTCAGTGGTGCCGTCGGTAAGCTCAACTGAAGCAAAAACCATGGCCTTAGTGTTATGGGAGATCCTGTAGCTGAATTCTGTCATGTGACGATCTCCTAAATCCTTAAAAAGCTTAAGGAAGGCGCCTTTTTCCTCGGGGATCTCAATTGAGAGGATCCCTTCAGTTTTTTCACCCACATCACAGCGCTCAGCTACCATGCGCAGGGTCCTGAATTTAACATTGGCCCCTGTCATAATGGCTATCTGATTACCTGAAGATTTTGACCTGCGGACATATTTTTTAAGACCTGCAAGTGACAATGCCCCCGAGGGCTCAGCAATGGCCCTGGTGTCATCGAAAATATCCTTCATGGCAGCGCAGATCTCATCATTGGAGCAGGTAACGATTTCATCAAGATACTGTGAGCACAGCCTGAAAGTTTCATCTCCTGCCATGCTTACTGCAACACCATCTGCAAAATGCGAGACATAACCGATATCAACGGGACTTTTTGCCTTAAGTGCAGCAAGCATGCATGCAGATCCTTCAGCTTCAACCCCTACTACCTTAATTGCCGGCACCAAATTTTTAACATAAACGGCAATTCCTGCTGCAAGCCCTCCGCCGCCTATGGGAACAAAAATAGTATCGATGTCATCACACTGGCCGATAAGCTCCTGGGCTATGGTGCCCTGACCTGCAATCACATCAGGATCATCATAGGGGGGGATCAAGGCAAGTCCCTGCTCTTGTGAAAGTCTTATGGCGTGATCATAGGCTTCGTTAAAAGTCTCGCCAAAGAGCACCACCTCACCGCCGAAGCGCCTTACCGCATCTACCTTAAGATCCGGAGTAGTCTCGGGCATCACAATTACGGCCTTGCATCCTAAAGTAGTTGCCGATAAGGCCACCCCCTGGGCATGGTTGCCCGCAGAAGCTGCAATTACTCCCCTTGACAGCTGTTCCCTGGGAAGGGACTTCATCTTGTAATAAGCTCCTCTGATCTTAAAGGACTTAACCTTCTGGCGATCTTCTCTTTTGAGGAGCACCCTGCAGTCTAAACGCTCTGACAGCTTTTCAAGCTTCTGCAGGGGAGTTACCCTTGCAACATCGTAAATCCTCGACAAAAGGATCTTATGTAAATAATCCTGTCCTGTTAAGGTAGTGACATTGGACATTCTAAAGCCCCTCCAGGCGGCTTTTATCGCGAACCCCGCCCTTATCGGCTGATGATGCCATGGCAGCGTAGGCCTGCAGGGCAAAAGATATTTCCCGATCTCTGTCAGAGGGCTTAAAGGCCTTAGAGCCTTTGGCATTCATCTTTTCACGCCGCTTCAAAAGCTCCTCATCGCTGACATTCATAGCAATAGTACGATTGGGGATGTCAATTGATATCAGATCATTTTCCTCAAGCAGGGCAATGTTTCCCCCTGCTGCTGCCTCAGGCGAGATATGACCTATGGAAAGCCCCGAGGATCCTCCTGAAAATCTGCCGTCAGTTATCAGGGCACATTGTTTGCCAAGGCCCATTGATTTTAAATAGGAGGTAGGATAGAGCATTTCCTGCATCCCAGGGCCTCCTCTGGGACCTTCATAACGTATTACCACCACATCACCTGCCTTGACTCTGCCTCCTAAGATCCCCTCTACGGCATCCTCCTGGCTTTCAAAAATTCTGGCCGGACCTACAAACTTGAGGATGGAAGCATCAACACCTGCAGTTTTGACAATACAGCCATTTTGGGCCAGATTGCCGTACAAAACCGCAAGCCCTCCATCCTGGGAATAAGCATGGGCCTTATCTCTGATACATCCTTCCTTGCGGTCTAAATCGGGACTGTCATAGTAGCTGTCCTGGGAGAAAGCCTTTAAATTACGTTCACCAGCAGGCCCTGCAAGATACATTTTCTTAACTTCAGGACCAGGATGTCTTGTTATGGCATATTGGTCAAGTTCCTCCCCAAGGGTTATCCCCAGAACCGTCCCTGCGTCTTCATGAATAAGTCCTGCAGCGTCAAGCTCAGCTAAAATCCCCATAACTCCGCCTGCCCTGTGAACGTCCTGGACATGATAGACATTGGTTGACGGGGCGACCTTGCAAAGATGAGGGATCTTGCGGGAAAGTCTGTCAATATCGGCCATGGTAAAGTCAATTCCCCCCTCCTGGGCTATTGCCAAAAGGTGCAGTACGGTATTGGTGGATCCTCCCATAGCAATGTCAAGTGACATGGCATTTTCAAAAGCCTTTCTATCTGCGATCGAGCGCGGCAGGACGCTTTCATCATCATTTTCATAATAGGCTTTTGCCATTTGCACAATGCGATGCGCTGCCGTTACAAACAATTCCCGCCTTTGAACATGAGTTGCGAGCAGTGAACCATTGCCCGGCAGGGCAAGCCCTAAAGCCTCACTAAGACAATTCATAGAATTTGCCGTAAACATGCCTGAGCAGGAGCCGCAGGTTGGACAGCTTGCCCCTTCAACATCAGAGGTCTCCTCATCGGTGACATCAGGTCGCGCTGAAATAACCATGGCATCGATAAGATCCAGCTTTTGATTGAGACTCTTGCTATAACCTGCCTCCATGGGCCCGCCTGATACAAAAATGGCAGGAATGTTAAGACGCATGGCAGCCATAAGCATTCCGGGAGTTACCTTGTCGCAGTTTGAAATGCAGACCATAGCATCTGCCTTATGGGCATTTACCATATATTCAGTGGAATCTGCGATGATGTCGCGGCTTGGCAGTGAGTAGAGCATGCCCGAGTGGCCCATGGCGATACCGTCGTCAACGGCTATGGTATTAAATTCCTTGGCAATACCGCCTGCCTTTTCAATTTCCTGTACTACCAGCTGACCTACATCATGCAGATGTACATGCCCGGGAACAAACTGGGTAAAGGAATTTACCACTGCAATAATAGGTTTACCAAAATCACCTTCCTTAACCCCGGTGGCCCGCCACAATGCCCGGGCTCCAGCCATTTTTTTTCCTTCATAGGTGACTGCTGAGCGATACTTTGGCATGTTTTCTTCCTGTAATTAATTTATTCCTAAAAAGCGGCAAAGGCCCACACTATAGGGCGGGCCTTAACAAACCTAATCCAATTAGTTATCCTGCGCAGGGATAGAGCCAGCCCCACCTGTCTTCAATCTCTCCTTTTACCACCTTAAAGAAGGTCTCCTGCAGGATTTTGGTTTGGGGACCGCGGCGGCCTTCTCCCACATCAATACCATCAACAGAGGCAATGGGGGTAAGCTCAGCTGCCGTTCCGGTAAAGAACATCTCATCTGCCAAATACACCATTTCACGGGGAATGCGTTCAACACGAACCTCCATTCCCAGTTCCTCTTTTGCAAGAGTCATTACAGTATCCCTGGTGATCCCCGACAAAAGACCACAGGTACTGGGGGCCGTGTAAAGCACTCCTTTTATGATCAAAAAGATATTCTCACCTGAACCTTCTGATAAATATCCCTGGGTATCCAGGGCAACAGCTTCGGTGTAACCATTTTGCGCACACTCATTGGCAATTAAGATGGAGGACAGATAATTGCCGCCTGCCTTGGCAACGGTAGGAATGGTATTGGGAGCTAAGCGGTTCCAGGAGGAAGTTCCGGCCTTGACTCCCTTTTCCAGCCCTTCCTCTCCCAAATAGGCCCCCCATGGAATGGCCCCTATTATGACCTGGGCCATGGCATCCTCGGGAACTCTTACCCCAAGCCCGACATTACCGATAAACACCAAAGGACGGATATAGCCAGAATCCAGGCCGTTTTCCAGGATTACGCGGCAGCAGGCTTCCCTTAGTTCTTCCTTGGTATAAGGGATCTTAAAGCGGTAGATCCTGGCTGAATTGAAGAGGCGGTCGATGTGCTCATTTAATCTGAAAATGCAGGGGCCCTTGGGAGTATTGTAAGCTCTAATCCCCTCAAAAACTGAAGAACCGTAATGCAGAGCGTGGGTCATAACATGGACGGTAGCCTTCTCCCACTCAACCATCTGACCGTTAAACCAAATGTACTTGGTAGTATTGGTATTAGACATGATGCTCCCCGAATAAAATATTTACCTTTTGCAAAAAAAGACCGCTGAAAGCTTTCGGCCAGCTGTGCCCTCATTAAGGCTTACGGCCGTCTTCCCTTTCCTTAAGTCTGGTCATTTTAGCACGCGCAAAAACCTGATAAAGCCTTTTTGGAAGCGCATTAAAAAGCTTCCCTGAAGAGTTTTTACAGCTAATATTTCTTTAGGATATAAATTTTCTTGTTATCTATCAATAGGTAATATTATCTTAAGTGCTGCCATTGAAAAATGCATAATAAAAACTCATATCTTGTAAAAATTGCCGTTCCAAGGGAAAGGCTTTTTCAAAACTTTGCACAAAACGTGTGCATCAACCCTGATAAAATGCCAACGCCCTGCCCCAGACTGCGGACAGTCCGTACTTATTTTGCCTCCTTAAAAGGAAAGATCTCAAATTATGGAACACAGCTTAGAAGAGCTGTCTTTAACCAAAGAGCAGCCTGCCAGGGTTAAAGACCGATGT
>CAYNSI010000146.1:0-5481 GCA_964399665.1 uncultured Enterobacterales bacterium
CCTCTTATCCCCTGATTTATCAAGAGATCCCTATTTCTCCAACTTAAGGACCGCCCTAACACCCACACTAAGCGCTTTGACTTTAAATCAGATCTTACAGCAAACTTCGCATTCGGGATCTTCTTAAGCGAATTTAGCGCACAAAGCCTGCTTGCTTTTTAAGCCTCATTGCAATCAATAGCAAAAATAGCACTGTCTGATTTTGTGATCTATGGTCTCTTTAAGATTGTAAGCCGTATTTGTGGGGCTTTTACAATTGCAAGAGGCTATAATTAGTACAAAACTTTAAAAACTGTCCTGGGGGAGCGATGTTCATAGTTACTGGCGGCTGCGGCTTTATCGGAAGCAATATGGTAAAGCTTTTAAATGACAGGGGGCATAAAGATATCCTGGTGGTCGACAACCTTAAAAACGGTCATAAATTTGCCAATATCGTTGATTTGGATGTTGCCGATTACATGGATAAGCAGGATTTTATTGATCTGCTGCAAAATGAAGGGGCTTT
The DNA here is from genome assembly GCA_964399665.1 of uncultured Enterobacterales bacterium. GTDB lineage: Bacteria > Pseudomonadota > Gammaproteobacteria > Enterobacterales > Succinivibrionaceae > Avisuccinivibrio_A. The sequence continues at coordinate 506 of CAYNSI010000146.1, forward strand.
TGAGCGCCGCTTTGGCAGGATTGAGATAGAGGCAGTTTTTCATGAGGGCGCCTGCTCTGCGACCACGGAATGGGACGGCAGGTACGTCATGAAGAATAATTATGAGTATTCTGTTACCCTGCTTAATTTTACGCTGTCACGAAAGATTCCCTTCCTGTACGCCTCATCAGCTGCCACATATGGTGCCGGCAGTGTTTTTGTGGAACAAAGGGAGTATGAAAAACCCCTTAATGTCTACGGCTATTCCAAACTGTTATTTGATGAATATGTCAGGGCAAGATTTGACACCATGCAAAGTCAGGTGGTAGGTTTTAGATACTTTAATGTCTACGGCCCCCGGGAAAGTCATAAGGGTACCATGGCATCTGTTGCCTTTCATCTTCACAATCAGATCCTAAGAGGGGAGAATCCTAAGCTTTTTGAAGGCTGCGACGGCTATCCTGACGGCGGACAGATGAGGGATTTTGTCTATGTTGAGGATGTCTGCAAGGTCAATTACTGGTTTTTTGAACATAACGGACCTTCGGGCATCTACAATTGCGGTACCGGCAGGGCTGAGCCCTTTTTAAATGTAGCCAATGCCGTAACTTCCTTCCATAAAAAAGGCGAGGTTGAATTTATTCCCTTTCCTGAGCATTTGAAGGGCCATTATCAAAGCTTTACCCAGGCGGATTTGACCAAGCTGAGACAGGCAGGATGCGATATTCAATTTAGGACAGTATCACAAGGTGTTGGTGAGTATCTCAAGTGGCTGAATTCCATACAGTAGATCCTAAAGAGAGCGGCTGGCATCTGGTAGGGCTTCTTCCTGAAAGACAAAAGGCGCTTATTTTTGCTGACTATTTAAACTCCATTTCCATAAAGGCCCTGGCTCATCCTACCTTAAGTGATGCCTGGTCGGTTTATGTTGAAAAAGAGCAGGATATTTCCAAGGCAAAACTTGAACTTTTGCGCTTTGCCAACAATCCCTTTGCCAGGGAGTTTAATGATGCCTCATGGAAAAAGGGGGCTAAAGCTCCCAAAGACAGGGTGATTAAAGGACGATCATTGAATGCTGCTGAGCTTTTAAGGGTCACCACATTATTTGAGGTTCTTGCAGTCTTAGTTTACCTTTTGGGTCTGCTTTTTGGAGGCTTTCGGGATCTTTGTATTTATTTCCTGTCCTTTACCTCAGTGGGTCAGGTTACCTCATCCTTTGAGATCTGGCGTCTTATTACCCCTGTTTTCCTGCACTTTGACGTGCTGCACATCGCTTTTAATGTGGTACTGCTGGAGGCTTTGGGCAGGCCGATGGAGCGTGTCTTAGGAAGCATGAGGATGCTTGTTATCCTGCTTATAGTCGCGGTTATCTCAAATATTTTGCAGCTTGGGTTTACAGTGATGAGTAACCCTTATGCACTGTTCGTTTTCGGCGGTCTTTCAGGAGTGGTGTACGGCATCATAGGCTACCTTGCTGTTTTATCAAAGGCCCCCGGGGTGCCGACGGGACTTAGGGTCCCCAAGGGGCTTATGACGGTGTGTCTTATCTTTATAGTTTTCGGCTTTTTCCTAAGCGGGATTGCCAATTTCTGCCATTTAGGCGGCATGGCAGCAGGAGCCCTGCTGGGACTTGCGGACAAAAAACGCTATATGTAAATAGAAGATGACGGCTGCAGGACTGCAATACTTTCCTAGCGATAGACGTAGTTGGTAAACAGTACGTCGTTGATGATTTTACGGCCTGCCCTTTCATTCAAAAGCTCGGAGATCCTGGCCCGGCATTCGGATCTTAAAGCTTCGCGCCCTGCCGAAGAGGAAACGGAAGTATAGTCCTTGGAGCCTAATATGGTTACGATAAGATCCCTTATCAAAGGCTCCTTTTCCCCTACAAAATCAGCATCCCTTGAGTCATCGAGCATCAGGCTGATTTTTACCCTCAGATAATGCAGTCTGCTGCCTGTGGAAAAAAGGCTGGTGGTAAAATCCGGCTTTAATTCATAATAACCTATCTCTGGAGGTGCCATTAAGGCGTCCAAATCGACCTGGGCGCTGTCACCGGCCTCCTCCTCGACAGCATAGGAAGGGAGGGTATAAATCCCCATGAGACTTCCCAGCACTAAGACTGTGCTTAATTTAAAAAGTGAACGCTTCACAGCTTTAAGAGACGTCATCATAATGCACCTTAAAATTGCAATTTCCTCAAAGGATAGATGAAAAAATCCCCTATGGCAAAGATTTTTGCTTTTTTGAGTGAAAACCCCTGCTGCACAACTGCAGTAAGGCAGGATTTGGTTTGATCCTCAGGCTAAAGGGACTCCTTTTTGGTGTCATTGGCAAAGTTTATATCCTGGTCGTATAAGATCCTGACGTCGCGGGCACCAAGAAGAGGTTCTGCGGCGGTCATAAGTTTTTTCACCTTGGGCATATTGGGTACTATGGTGTCATCTTCACTTAGAGTAATGTAACTATGCCTTAAGAAGGTGTCATACAAAATATTAAACATAATGGGGTCTGCAAACTCAGGAGCGTTCAGGGTAACGTCCTCAGGAAGCCGCTTTGCAAGCGCTACACACTTGGATGTAAAGCTTTCCCTGGTTTCTACCCCGGGCTTTATCTGTTTTAAGGCTGCCGTGCCCACCAGGTATCTTATGAGGCTTGGGCGGATAGTACGTGAGAGGATGTAAAATTCACCGAAGCCGTCACCTGAAATATAGAGGGTATCATCATCCTGGACAATGTAGCCTCCCTGAAGGAAGGTATCTATATAAACCTCAATGAGCTTGTCCAGTTTTTTTTCGGTCACGGGCGAGTAGAGCTCATGACGCAGGAAGTAGAACAGAGATCTGGTATGGATCCTGACAGCAGATCTTTTAATGTGGCCGCTTCTTATCAGAATATCAGCTATCAGAGCTGGCAGAGCAAAAAGATGCAGGATGTTATTTTGAAAATATATAAGCTGCAGCGACTGTCCGCGGCTTGGTCTTAGGAACTTCATATCACCGACATCATAGGCATCAAATTTTTTAAGTTCCAAAGCCTGGCGGATTAGGGTGTTAACGTCCCCGTGGGGCAGTGACTTGCTGCGATCCGGGTCGGCTTTTAACAGATTTATGAAAAGATTCAAAGCCCTTTTTAAGACTCTTAAGGAAATGGTTTGATCTTCATCATTCATAATGGCAAGAGCACACAGATTGATGCCGTTTGCCGTGGCCGAATCATTTAATTTGACAATAATTTCGTAGGATATTTTCTCTACTATATCAAACAGCCAATCAGGCCTTGCCTGTCCAGTGGGGTCGATATCAAGGCGCCACTCAGGAACATTAGCGGACAGGAATTTGGGGACAATCACGGGCTCGCCGAAAGTTACATAGCTGCGTCCGTAAAAGCGCAGGCGCTTGAAGATCCCCAAAAGCTGGAAGGCTGACTCCTTGACTTTTTTATGCCCGGAAAGCTCGCGCATGTAGGCCCCGATTTCCATCACATGTTCATAGCCAAGATAGGTGGGAATAAAAGCAATGGGTCTTTCTATGCCGCGCAATTGGGCCTGAATGGTCATGGAGACCATGCCCGTCTTAGGAGGCAGGGTTCTGCCGGTGCGAGATCGGCCGCCTTCAATAAAAAACTCCGTGGCATAGCCGCGTTCAAAAAGTACTGCAAGGTATTCACGCAGCAGGGCAGTGTAAAACCTGTCACCCTTTACCTTCCTTCTAATAAAGTATGAGCCGCAGCGTCTTATAAGAGGTCCTACCGGAAAGAAATTTAAGTTGTCTCCTGATGCTATTTGAGGAAGGGGAAGTCCTTCCTGAAAAATTACAAAGGACAGGAGAATATAGTCCATGTGCGAACGGTGACAGGGGATGTAAATAATCTCATGGCCGCTTTGCACTAGTTCTCTGACCCGAGATGCCCCTATAATGGACTGATCCTGATAAAAGCGCCGCCACAGGAAGCTTATGATGCTGTTAAGTATCTTTATCAGGGAGTATCTGGTGTCAGCTGCCATGGTATTAAGAATCGCCTCTGCTTTGTTGACCAGCTGCTCCCTGTCAGAGTCACCGTTTTTAAGTTCCTCCTCGATGGCTGCGATGGTCCCAGGGCGGTTGAGCATGTTTTTTATTAGCCGTTTTCTGTCAGGAAAGGGCTGGCCTACCACAGAGCGGGCCTTCCTTAAAAAATGATAGAAGACAAGACGGTTGAGGATTTGGGGATTTTTCCTAAAGTTCAATCTCTCATACAGGGGCGCCAATAAAAAAGGATCTGAGATAATGGTGCAGTTGTCCCTGCCTGCAAAAGTTAAAGTCAGAAATTTGTGCAGGGAAGAGTGGGCCTCATCAATGCCTCTTAGGGCATGCCCCTCATAACCTGGGTTTCTTGACCACAGTACGGTAATCGGAACTACCTGCAGATCCACTCCCTCTTTTTGGGACAGCTCGTACCAAGTGGAGACAATGCCGTTAAGATCCCGCACAAAAGCCTTACTGCTGAAAAAATTCGGGGTCCTCAAACAAGCGACCCTGTGGACTTTCCTGCCGCCCAATTCTATTGGGGTAAAGGGCGAGGGCCATTTAAGACTGTTGGTTAAACGCTCTATAGTCAGTAAATTACCGATAGAAGATGACACTGTGATGTAGACTACAGGCTTTTTTAAATTAAGCTTGATTTGTTTTGAAGGCTCAAAAGGGATGGGTTTGCAGGTTGCAGTTATTCTTATCGGATAGTAGAAGAGGCAGCGCAGAAACTTGTTTAACCACATACCAAAGCCTCGGGCAAAAGCGCGTTCTATAATTCGGAGGATTTTTAAAATTTGATAACCTATCGGGTCCCCGGGCCCCTAAAGTAGAAGATGATCTTATCACACTGCACAATCTTTAATAAAACTCCCGCACGGCGATTGCATGAAGGGCAGCAATTAGGCTTCAATCTGATCTTAATTTACTATTTTTCTAAAGATGATCTTTGATTTTTCACAAAATTTTTAGTTTTTGTCAAAAATA
>CAYNSI010000147.1:0-5415 GCA_964399665.1 uncultured Enterobacterales bacterium
TAAACCGCAGGATAAGATTAAGCCTGAGCACAGGGCACAAATTGTGTCAAGATGCATTAAGTTACTCTTCCCCGTGTGTAGTTTGAACACCTCTTAAATTGTTTCTCCAGTAATGATTTCAGAGCTATTCTTATCTTTTTGTCGGTTTTTATTCTTATAGGAACATTTTTTATGCTAATCAAAAATATGCGCATTGTTTACATGGCGCCAGCCTTGATTTTATGAAGACTTTAGCTGTTTTAGCTATTAATTTTTTTGAAAAATAGGCAAACATGTACTGTTAAGCTGCGCGCCCATAGAAAAACACCAAACAGGCTCTGACAGCTGAATTCACTTAAGAAAATGACGGTACGGGAGCCTTGCTGTAGAATATAATTCTAAGATAAAAGCGCGGAATGCAGGTGTTAAGTCGACTCTTAAGTTGGAGAAAAAAAGATTCTTTTGATAAATCAGAAGATCAAATGGCTCTCTTATCTAAACTGCCGCAGGAGAATTAAGCCATGGCATTAAAAGATAGTCTGGCCCCTTCAATAAAGGATTTTGCCCGTCGGATTGACAACAAGAAGTTATATGTGGACAAAACCGATTTAGTGGCAGATTTGGCAAGGCAGGACGGATATTTCTTTCTTTCAAGACCCCGCCGCTTTGGCAAATCCATGCTGCTGTCCACCTTCGAAGAACTCTTCTTAAACGGCAAGGGCAGATTTACAGGACTCAAACTTGAAAAAGACGAGCCATGGACTGACACTGGCGGTTACAAAGTAGTTCTTGCAGACTTTTCTTTCTCATCCGATGTTCTAAAGGGCCGGGATTTTGATGAAATGTTCGGCGACTATCTTAAAGAGCAATTTCTAAGTTCCGGTCTTGCTTGGCCAGATAAGCCTTATTGGACCGCTTCTTTTGATGCCGCTTTGAAAAATGCTGATAACTGCTCCATAGTCTTGCTTATAGATGAATATGATGCTCCCTTGACGCATGTATTAACAGATCCTGATGAGTTTGATGAGAGGCGCAAAACATTAGCTTCTTTTTTTAAAAGACTAAAGTTCTATGACGATAAGTTTCGCTTTGTTTTTATCACCGGTGTTACCAGGATCACCCAGCTGGGTCTGTTTTCAGGTCCCAACAATATAAAGGATATTTCTTTTGAGTCCGAATATGGAGCCATCACAGGATTTACCCAAGAGGAGCTTGAACAAAACTTTAAGCCCTATATAGCCAGTGTTGCCCAGGTTCTTAAAAAGGAATACCCTCAAGAGCAATGGGATGAGCAAAAGGTTTTATCAGAGCTTAAATCTAATTATGATGGTTATTCGTTTGATACTTTTGCCGAACATAAAGTATACAATCCCTGGTCGGTGATTAATTTCTTTGCAGAACCAGAAGTAGGATTTAAACATTATTGGCTTAAAAGCTCAACCTCTACCTTGGCAGTTAAGTTTTTAGAGCGTTTGGCCGGCAATTCCGATGATTTGCTTAAGATTGAGGATTTCTTAAGGGATAAGACCGAACCTTACAATGAAGATCTGTTATCTCCTGTAATCTCCCATCTTGGGGAAAAGGACTTTCCCCTCATGGCTGTTTTGTACCAGTCAGGCTACTTGACCATTAAGAAAGCAGATGGCGATGCACTTAACATAGGCATTCCCAATAAAGAGGTAAAAACTGCTTTTGCCCAAGCTGTTATAGCAAAATTAATGGAGAAAAAAGCCGACGATGCAGCTATGTTAAAACTCAAATACCTGCAGGAAATCACTAAGGCTTTTGCAACCCGTAACCTCTCTTCCATGAAGAATGTGATGAACAGTATCATCAATGAGTTTTCATACGAATGCTTCAAAGACTTTCATGAGCGCACATTCTCAGAGATGCTGGGCGTCTTGATTCCCTATGTAACCGAGTTTAAGTTTGAGAGCATCAGAGAAGTTCAAACTGCCAATGGACGTGCCGATTTGCACGTTAAAGGGGGCAAATACCGCTATATCTTTGAAATAAAGATGACAAAGGATCGTAAAAAAGCAGATGAGGTCTTTGAAGAAGGTAAAAGGCAGTTTTTAGATCGCAAATACGCCGATTTGATTGATCCTCTTATCATTGTTCCCTGCGTCATGGTGATCGTCAATGAGCAGCAAAAGGATGAAAACAGCGAGCCTTCGCGCCTTAGGGAGATTGTCCGTTTAGAGGAGATCTCTTTAACTTAGGAGTAGCAAGGCAGCTTGAAGACTGATGACCAAAAGATAGAGCTGCCTTGCATAAGGTCTTTTGACAAAATATCAGGCAAAGCTGCGGTGTAAAGCTTAATCATTGTGAGAATCGTAAGGAAGATCAGTGTCAAGTCCCGCTGATTGACTATGTAAAATTGAAAATGATGGAAGCAATGTATCTTCAATACATGTCCTATTAAGAATTGCACCCATAGAAAAAATTCAAATCATGGCTCTAAACGGCATGGATAGGCGGATTCTATACTTATTGGTCACTAATGACGGGAGTAAGGGGTTGGTGCGGTATTTTCAGCATTTTGAATTGTTACTATGACATTGATACCGTACGAAGGTGAAAAAGGCTCATCTGCTGCAGCGGATAAACCGCAGGATAAGATTAAGCCTGAGCACAGGGCACAAATTGTGTCAAGATGCCTCCCCTAAACCGCTTGCCAATATTAAGCCTGTTAATCAGGATTTGGGAACAAAACTGCACGAAAAATCAGGTGTGCAAAGGATCAGGTGTTAGTGCCAAGCATGCAAAATCTTTTAATGTGATGCGTAACTACTTTCAATGCCCCTTTTTTCTGGAAAACGGGTGTTTTTTGCGCTAAATTAAGTCACCGGCCCTTGAGGGTGCCTTTTAGGGATGTTTGTATGAATATCAATTACTTGGATTTTGAAAAGCCCATAGCTGACCTTCTTATTCATATAGAGGAGCTTAAGCGCTTAAGTGCCAATACCGGCACGGATGTTGATTTATCCAAGGAATTAGCCCAGCTTGAAAAGAAGAATCGGGAAATTACCAAAAAAATCTATTCTTCATTAAGTTCCTGGCAGATCTCCCAGCTGTCCCGCCATCCAATGCGTCCTTACAGCTTAGATTACATTGAAAGAATTTTTACTGACTTTCATGAGCTGTCAGGAGATCGGGCCTTTGCAGATGATAAGGCCATAGTGGGGGGGCTAGCCCGTCTTGAAGGGATGCCCGTGCTTATCATCGGCCATCAAAAAGGTCGTGATGTTAAGGAAAGAACCTTAAGAAATTTTGGCATGCCAAGACCTGAAGGTTATCGCAAGGCTATGCGTCTTATGCAGCTTGCCGCAAGATTTGACATTCCCATCATTACCTTTATCGATACCCCCGGAGCCTACCCCGGGGTCGGCGCTGAAGAGCGCTCCCAGGCAGGAGCCATTGCCGAAAGCTTAAAATTAATGTCGCAGCTTCAGGTTCCCATTGTCTGCAATGTCATAGGTGAAGGCGGTTCAGGCGGAGCTCTGGCCATAGGAGTTGGAGACAGGGTAAATATGTTGCAATACTCCACCTATTCAGTGATTTCACCTGAAGGCTGCGCCTCGATTTTATGGAAAAGTGCCGAAAAGGCCGCTTTAGCTGCCGAGGCTATGAACATTACCGCCGATAAAATCAAGGCCTTGAAGCTTATTGATAATATTGTCTCCGAGCCTTTGGGAGGCGCCCACCGTGATTATGATGCTACAGCCATGGCATTAAAACAGCGCCTTATGGAAGATTTGCAGCAGCTTTACCATATACCCAGAGAGCGTCTTATTGAAAAGCGCTTTGAGCGTTTGATGGGCTACGGCTATTGCTAGAAAAACAAGCTCAATTAATCATCAGGCACAAGGCGGCAGCTTTTAAAAAGCTGTTGTCTCCTGCCCCGGTTATCGTCGGCCTTTCAGGCGGGGCTGACTCAACTTTGGCTCTTCTTGTGGCAAAGGCTTTGCAGGAACTTGATGCTGAATTTAAAGTAACCGCTGTTCACTGCATTCACGGTCTGGATGCTGATGATCCTATCTGGCTTGAACACTGCACGGCACTTTGCAAAAGGCTTGGCATTGAGCTTCAAACCCTAAAGCTTAATATTGTCTATGCCAATAGGATCTCTCCTGAAGATGCCTCAAGAAAGGAGCGCTACCGGGCCCTGCTGTCAAAGCTGCCATCTTCCGGCTATCTTTTTTTGGGTCATCAAAAAGATGATGTAGTAGAAGGTTTTCTGCTTGCCTTAAAACGGGGGTCAGGTCCCTTAGGCCTTGCCAATATGAAAACCATCACTCAAGATTGCCGCGGCACCATAGTAAGACCCCTTTTGGATTTAAGAAAACATGAAATTGAGGAGATCCTAAGGGCAATAGGTTGTGATTTTGTCTTTGATGTTTCCAATACCTATTTGAAGTTTGAGCGCAATTTTATCCGTCTTAAAGTGCTTCCTGTCCTGCGCGGCCGCTTTGCAGGAATTGATGAGGCAATTTACCGCTCCTCAAGGCTTTGTGCCTTTGAGCATGATCTTGCAGAACGCTTTTTAGATGATCTTTTCAGTTCACATTATGTAAAAGAACAGCAGGCCCTTAACCTAGAAGGGGTGGATCTTGATGATGAGGCATTGGCAGTGTGTCTTTTAAGAAAATTCTTAAGTTTGTACACCAGCCTTCCTCCTGATTTTTCCATAGTAAAAGAAAGTCTTGCCCTGATGAGGGCAGATTCTGATCAAAAAGGTCAAATTCAGCTTGAAAATTACGTAATAAGACGCTTTAGAAACAGGCTTTATGTCCTAAAAGACAGCATTTGTCCAAAAGCTGCCCGTGCAGAACTTGTATTTAAGGAAGATAAGGTAAGTGAGGTTCTGACCCTTGGTGATTTTAGCTACAGTTTAAAAAAGGTTATAGCTTCAGATCTTAAACAGCATAGGGCAGCCTTTAATTTTGCAGGTTCTAAGGGAGATTTTGTTCTTTTAAATTTTCAGGCTGCAGGAAGCTTAAGATTAAAGCCCTGGCAGCGGGCTCACTCAAGGGAGCTTAAAAAGCTTATGGCCTTTTATGAGGTCCCGGTGTGGTACCGCAGAGCCATGCCTTTGGTTACAGATCCTAAAGGTGAGATTCTATCTGCAGGCAGTGTGTTTTCCTGCATAAAGCCTGATCCTAAGCTTCCCTGTTATGTGCTTGAAGTTTGGGATCTTAGGAATAACAGAAACTTGGTGTTTTAAAATAAAGGCTATAAAAAATTGAAGCCTGATGCAGGGCATCAGGCTCAAGTGGGATCTTTTGCTGTTTTCAAATGAAGTTTTTTAGAATTTGTCGCCAAAGTTTAAGTTTTCTTTCCTTCAAACTCTAACTGACACTTAGAGCATCAGAATTTAAAAAAGTTCCCAAAATTTTAAAAAAAATTTTTGGCTGCTGCATTAAATCGGCTGGT
>CAYNSI010000148.1:0-5356 GCA_964399665.1 uncultured Enterobacterales bacterium
CCAAAACCCAACTTATTGACCGCAAATATGCCGTAAGAGCAACATCAAAACAAGTTGTGGCAGCAGGGCTTGTAATTGTCAATGAAAAACAGCCTGATGACAAGCAAGAACCAACCAGTCTAAGGGAGATCGTAAGACTTGAGGAAATCACAGTTTAAAAGGGAATGTCGCTGTAAATGATGCAAAGTTAAGTGAGCCTTGATAACTTAAAATCCCCTGACGGTATCCTGCCTGCAGTTTCCCCAGAGTGGATAATTGACAGGAAGAAAACAAACAACTGAAAGAAGAAAACCACAAGCTAAAAAGTGATGTTAACGCCCAGCAGGAAAGTCTGAAGGAAAGTTGTTCAACCCTGGAGTTCTACATCAGAGAAGTGGGCAGCAGGCTCCGGTGTATTCAAGGTGAAGAAAAGGCGGCATTTCAAGCGAGCAACGACCAATAGCGAGTGTGGATCTGCGATCTACGGAAAACAAGTGTTTTGGATTAATCAACTTAAACAAAAAAGATGAAAAAATGGGGTGGAGGGGGCTGGCTGACGCCGGCCAATGATGGGGCCGTCTAACGCCGGCCGGTACCTGTTATCCTGACAACTGTTTCAAGCCCAAGAACGGAGTGTTGCAAGGTCAAGAAAAGGGTGTGTTTCAGCCTTAAGAAATTCCGTTTCATTACCTAAGAATATTCAGCTTGCCTTTGTGTAAAAATCTGTTGTTTTACAAAGAGTAATTTACAGCTGAAAGTTTTGTGCTCTGGATTTTTTCAGGTGCTTTGGCTAAAATACGGGTTTGTTTGAGGCAGTGTAAACCTACCTTATAAAGAATAAGTTAAAGTTACCAAAATGAGGAAAGATCCATTATGGCAATCAAAAAACTTTCTGATGTAGCACTTCAGGGTAAAAGGGTATTAATTCGTGCTGATTTAAACGTTAAGGTAAAGGAAGGTAAGGTTGTAGGAGACAAGCGTATTGTAGCGGCACTGCCTACTATCAAATACTGCCTTGAAAAAGGCGCGAAGGTCATGGTTACCTCCCATCTTGGCCGTCCCGTCGAGGGAGTTTATGATGAGGCTTTTTCCTTGCAGCCTGTAGCCGCCCATATGCAGGATTTGCTTAAGCTTCCTGTACGCCTTGTTAAGGATTATCTTGACGGAGTTGCCGTCAATGAAGGTGAGGTGGTTCTGCTTGAGAACTGCCGTTTTAATGTCGGCGAAAAGTCCAATGATGAGACCTTGTCCCGCAAATATGCCGCTTTGTGCGATGTCTTTGTAATGGATGCCTTCGGGACAGCACACCGTGCCCAGGGCACCACCTACGGGGCAGCGCAGTTTGCAAAGGAAGCCTGCTGCGGATTACTGCTAGATGCTGAACTTACCGCCTTGGCCAAGGTTATGGACAATCCTGCCCGTCCCATGGTGGCCATTGTAGGGGGGTCTAAAGTCTCCACCAAGCTTCCGGTATTAAACAGCCTTTTGAAGGTGGCAGACAGCCTGATAGTAGGCGGCGGCATCGCCAATACCTTTATGGCAGCAAAAGGGCATAAGGTAGGCAAGTCCCTTTGTGAAGAAGATCTTATTCCCACGGCAGCAGATTTGTCTGCCAAAACCTCCATCCCTGAATTTGTCGATGTGGTAGTAGGCAAAGAATTTGATGAGAAGACCGAGGCTGTCACTAAGGATTTAAAGGATGTTGCCGATGATGACATGATCTTTGATTTAGGACCATCAAGCATGGCCAATATCATAGCTGCCATCAAAAATGCCAAGACTATTTTGTGGAATGGTCCCGTGGGGGTTTTTGAGTTTGATCAATTTTCAGGCGGCACCAAGGCTCTTGCTGAAGCCATTGCAGATTCTGATGCCTTTTCGGTGGCAGGCGGCGGCGATACCATTGATGCCATCAAGAAATTCGCTGTTACCGATAAGATAAGCTACATTTCAACGGGAGGCGGTGCCTTTTTGGAATTTGTAGAAGGCAAAAAGCTTCCTGCAGTTGAGATCCTCGAAAAAAGAGGCGAAGAATAGTTTTCCTTACATAAGGATTTCACAAACACTTAAGATCCTGCTTAGCCTGCAGGATCTGTCCTTAGGTTCAAGAGAGCTTGTTATATGACTAAAATATTAGATGTTGTAAAGCCCGGGGTAGTAACTGGCGAGGATGTCCAGAAGATTTTTGCCGTGGCGCATGAGCATAACTTTGCTCTGCCGGCGGTAAACTGTATTGGTACCGATTCTATTAATGCCGTGCTGGAGGCAGCTGCCAAGGCTTCTTCTGCCGTAATTGTGCAGTTTTCAAACGGCGGTGCGGCCTTTCTGGCAGGAAAAGGCCTTAAAAGTGACAAGCCCCAGGGCAGTGCCGTCATCGGCGCGATTTCAGGGGCCCTTCATGTTCACAATGTCGCCAAAGAATACGGTGTCCCGGTGATACTTCATACTGATCACTGCGCCAAAAAACTGCTGCCCTGGGTGGATGGTCTTTTGGATTATGGTGAAGAGTACTTTAAAACCCACGGACATCCCCTGTTCTCATCCCATATGCTGGATCTTTCAGAAGAATCCTTAGAGGAGAATGTTGCTATCTGCTGTAAGTATTTAACCCGCATGGCGGCAATGGGCATGACCTTAGAGCTTGAATTAGGCTGTACCGGCGGTGAGGAAGACGGGGTTGACAACAGCGGCAAGGATGAAGCTTCTTTATATACTCAGCCTCAGGATGTAGCCTATGCCTATGAGAAGCTTATTAAGATCTCCCCTAATTTTACGGTGGCAGCCTCCTTTGGCAATGTTCACGGGGTATATAAGCCCGGCAATGTCAAGCTTACTCCGACAATCCTTAGGGATTCTCAAAAGTACGTTAAGGAAAAGTTCGGTACGGCAGACAAGCCTGTTAATCTGGTCTTTCACGGCGGTTCAGGCTCAACTCAGGCAGAGATCACCGAGTCGGTGTCCTATGGGGTCGTCAAGATGAATGTTGATACTGATACCCAGTGGGCTTGCTGGGAGGGGGTTAAAAATTACTATGAGGGCAACCGCGACTACCTGCAGGGTCAGCTTGGCAATCCCAATGGTCCTGATGCCCCCAATAAGAAATACTACGATCCCAGGGTTTGGTTAAGAAAGGGCCAGGAGAGCATGGTTGAAAGAGTGATCGCAGCCTTTAAGGCTTTAGGATCCGAAAATACCCTATAACTTTTTACTTCTTAAGGTATTTGTCCTTGAGGTGATAGATAAAAAGAGGAGCATCTCCTATACATGTCGATCCCTCTGTTAGGGCAGGGCAAAATTTTGGGGGGCCTGTTTGTGTTCAGGCCCCCCACTTGTTATGTCAGAAAATTTAGTCTGTAATTTAGACGGCAGCCAGCAAAATACTTAGAGCAGTGTTGATATTGGCAAGGTAGCTGTCAAGGTTGCCGTACTTCGTTCTTAAAGATGCCTCGTACTGTTCCAGGTACTCTTCATTTTCAGCTTCTTCAAGTTCAAGATCGCTGATCTCAGATTCGAGCTGATCTGCCCATTCATCCAAGATTCCTGCAGTCTTGGTGTATTCTTCAATCATATCATCCAAGGCTTGCAGCAGACCGTCTTCTCCCGAGAAGGCATTGACCACAAGATTGAAGTTGCTGGATAAGGCTTCCTTGAAGTCATCACTGTCCAATGACAGGGTACCATCGGATTCAAACACCAGCCCCATGCTGTAAATTGACTGACCGGTCTCGGCATTTATTCCGGCTGATGACACCAGGTTTTTGATGGCATTTTGCAACGTACGCAGGGTTGAATTACCAGCCAAATCTCCGCCGTCATAATTGTTGACGCCGTCGGTGTAGGTGTTACGCTCGTACAATTCATCAAGGGTACTCATCAGAGTATTGTAGGCGCTGACAAATTCCTCCATCTTGGTGGTAACGGCATCGTAGTCCTGGGTAATAGTCAGGGTGTTGGCAATAAAGTTGCCGTCATCATCAGTTGCCGATACTTTGGCAACGGTGAGGGTAATACCGGAGATTTGTTCGTCAAAGGTATTGGTGCTTGAGGAAACTCTCTGCCCGTCAACCTGAATGATAGCATCCTTGGCGGCAGTGTAATTCCAGCCGTCAATCACATTGCCGTCTTCATCGGTCGTGCCGCCTGAGAAGGCCAGACTGCTTAATGACTGGTAGCCCTCTGCAGCTTCACCATCTACAGTTGCGGTAATGGTAAGTGAATTGTTGGCAGAACCTGTGGTGCCGGTATCTATGGTTAGAATATAGCCGCTGTCGGTTTTTACATAGTTGGCGGTAAGCCCGTACTCATTTTCATTGATCTTGCGGCGGATAAGCTCTAAGGTATCACCTTCTTCAACCTCAATGGAAAAGGAGACTTCATTACCGCTGTCATCGGTCATCGTGAAGGTTAAGGTGCCTGCCTGAAATTGGTTGTTATCTTCAGTGATCTCCAGGGTTTTAGAAATTTTCTCCGACGATGCCAGCTGCTCTACTATGATATCGTAGGTCATGTTGGAGACATCATCATCGGCGGTTACGGTGTAGTAGGTAACATCATCCTGATCAATGGATATGGAGTGGGCATTGAAGGCATCATCTTCAGTAAAAGCCTGCAGAGCCTCCTGAAAAGTCTCAAGAGCTGATTTAAGCTGGCTTACGCCGGACAGCTCAATATTTGCCTCCTCCTTAGCTACGGTTGTTTTGCTCTCAAGCGTTGTGCGCTTGGCCTCAACACTGGCCTCAATAATAGACTCAAAGTCTAAGCCTGATCCTGTTCCTGATGAGGTGATGGTAGTAGTCATATCCGTATTCTCCTTTGTTGCTCAATACGTCGCAACAATCATGCCAGTTCTCAAGTCGCACCTAGAGCGTGGCAAATATTTCATTTGTTTTACTTATAACGGCTTTTGCAAAATAACCTTTATATATTTTTATAAAATTTTTTCTATTTTAAGATCAAAATATTACAGTTTTAAAAGCACTTTAGGGCAAATACTGCCTTACGGTACGCAAAGCAGATGAAAAGCATCAAAGGCAGGAGCACCTTACAGGCTGCAGACTGCAGGAAAGTGTCGCTGACACTTTAAAAAAGAGGGAGGGGCAGGAAATAACCTTTAAGGCAAGATCCTGCCGAATCGGAGAAGATCTTAAGGTTTTTACCTAAGCTCATATTCGCACACTTACAGTCACACTCACACTAACAACAGTCACTCACAGTCACTCACTATTCTTTTGTTTTCTTTGTTTTTTGCTTTAAGTTTCCATAAGCATCTCTCAGCTTTCCAGCAGGGCTTCGTGGATATGCTTCAGGGCAGGGACAGCTTGGTCTTCTGCTACCAAAAAGCACAGATTGTGATTGGAGGCTCCGTAGCAGATCATTC